>NZ_JAVJQN010000163.1:0-12641 GCF_040218245.1 Coleofasciculus sp. E1-EBD-02
GGGGGAGCAAGGGTACATTTTCCCTGAGCAAGGTGATGTCATACTTATGAGGGATGCTACCCCATTTCCTTGCACTTTATCCACTGTCCATACGCCTCAAAGTATTGATGGCTCAGGGTTTCTGGGTTGTGCAGCAAGCCCGAATTATTAAAAACCGATATTAATTATCTAACCACTGCTCCAAGTCGTCCAAGGTTGTAAATGTCAAAATTGTCTCGACTAAACGGTCTAATTGTTCCAAAGATAATTGTTCTATTTTAGCCTGAACCTCTGGAGGAACAGCGCCAAACTTCTGTCGCATTAGAAGTGAAACTAATTTTAAACTTTGCTCAACTTTGGCAAAATTAATCTCGCCTTTCCTATCTCCAATAAACACTTCCTGCTTGTGCAACTCCTCTAATTCTTTATTACTTAAGTTAGCACTGCTGGCAATATTTAACGCTTCTCCTATTTCTGGTAAGTAGGTGGACACAATTAAAGTTAGCGGTAGAGATTAGGGAACAGGGAACAGGGAACAGGGAACAGTAAGGGTTTGAGACTTGTTTACATAACTTAATCTAGTTATGTTTATTTCCACCAACCTATTTACTGCCGCCAGAGACTCAGGAATTATATCTGGAGCTTATTCAACGACTGGATAGTTCCTTAGTTGGCAAGCTCCAAGGCAGATAGCAGGGGAAAAGGGAACGATGACTGTTTAGGCGGACATGATATAACTTGGATTAATCGGCGATCGCTTCACCTGTACCAAAACCTGTAAACTGACGCACTTCAGGTTCATGGAAAGCCAAAACGATATCTTGTTTCGGTACTCCCATCGCGACTAATCGATTGGCAAAACCTTCTTCTGTGCCATCATGCTGAATCCAAACTTTTCCACCCTTGATATCAACATGCAGAATACAGCCAAAATCACGTTTATTCCCACGCCAACCAACATACAGTAGTTGATAGTGATCCTGCTGTGTATCAAAAACAGTTTGGACTTCATATTCCGGGGCAGTTCTTTGCCGCGCAGCACGCTCGGCACGTTCGGAAAGAAGATGTCGGATATACTGGCGATATTGCTCTACAGCCATTGCACTATCACCTCCTTTTTCACATCGTAAATCACCAATCGGACTTGATACCGCTCAACTGCTGCCATAATGAAGCGTCGCTGGAAGAAACTTTCATAAATTGGCTCTCGCACAGCTAGATAAAGTTGGCGATCGGGTTCAATCCTTGCTAGTGCATCTCGGTAGTTTAGAAATTGACCCAATGCCGTATGAAAATCTGAAACATTGGACGTGCTGATAAAGCTTTTTACTTCTACAGCAATTTTCTGATTTTCTCGTTCTGCTGCTAACAATTGCTCCGCTGCCAAATCAATCTCAAAATCCACATCGTCGATACTAACTTCGTAAGGATCAGCCGTAATTTTCCAGTTTTCCTTTTCTAGAGCAGTTCTAACAACATCATGGAATCTATCTTTCACCATACGAACTTTCCCAAGCGGATTGACCCACTGTTTCTCGCTCAAATATAGCGCTACGCGCTAGGCTTTCTTGCAATAGGCAACACCTCGACTTCGCTCGGTGTGTCATAGGCAATAGTGAAGAAAAACACTGACTCATCAAGGGATTGAGCGATTGAGGTATCCCAATTTAAATGCCGAACAGCTTATCACAACAATCCCCGATAATGAACAAACACTAAAATAGCTGCCCAGGAACCCAAGGCGACTTTTACGGCAACTAGAATATTGAGCAGGGGAATAATCCCGCCACTGAGCAGTTTGCCTAACTCTCCGTGGGGTAACTCGCCTCCAACCAGCGTGATCACCGCTAGGACAATGAAAACCAGCACCGAAACCTTCTCCCATCTAGAGGCGTGCCAACGCTTATAGATGTCCTGCATCCACTCCGTTGATGAAGTAATTGCCACCAAACCGATCGCGGTTCCTCCAGCTACCCCAGCGGCAAATCCACCACCAGGGCTAAGATGTCCCCGAATCGCCAGTTCGATACCCACCAAGGCGGAAATAGTTGCTCCCAAACGCGCCAAAATCATCGAGGGTTGATCGGTAAATTGATAGACGGTGCAGAACGGCTTTTCATCCGCCAGCAGAAACCGCACACCCATAATCGCGATCGTAAATACCACCACTTCAAAGATCGTGTCATACAACCGATTCCGGAAAATGATACCCGAAACCACATTGGACACGCCACTGTCTTCTACAACGGCTTCGACGATAGAGATATCCGACAAATCCGGTGCCGAATTGGACATATTGGGCGTGATTAGGAATATGACGTACAGCGCTATCCCCGCTGCAATGTAAACCCATTTCATTAATGTTTCTCCCCTGAATCTGGTGTATTGATATAGGTTAAATGTGTCGCGGGTGACGACAGTTCTGTTCGTATGATGTCATAGAGACGTTGAACCCGAGTCGCGGTGTGATAAGATGGCGTCTCAGACTCAGGTACTGTCGGGTCTTGAGGCTCCAGTTCTGATAAGTGCGATCGCGTACAGGTGGCATGAACTTCTTTCTCCATCAGCGCCCGATGCAACGCCTGCTGATCCGTGTACGGGACTACCTCTACACGCATATAATGTTTGCTAAAAATGCGGCGTAAATCATCCATCAGTTCCCCAAAATGCCGCTCAACTTCTTCCGTAGTTGGCACTTTATCGCCACCGTCTTCAAGTACACCCAGACGCATCGTTAAAGATGAACGCACCGCCACGGCATATAGCGTAATCGCCAGCATAGTACCCACCAAAGCTTCGGTCAACGCCACATCTGCCGCCCCCAAAACTGCATAAACCAATGCCGCCACCGCTCCCAAAATGCCCCGAATCACCAAAGCATGGTAAGGATTCACCTGAAAGATCAACATACAAGAAGCCAAAGGCAGCAGCGCAATAATCACATAGATATCACTTTCATTCATAGTCAACCTCTTTCCCACTACTTGAACAGTACGCCAACACATACCCCAGCACCGTATTCCAAATCGCCAAGGAGATAATGGCGAGAATCAGTAGGGGCCACTCACTGGGTATTTTTAGCAGCAATCCGACGATAATACTCATTGAGCCAAGAGTATCTGCCACCGAAAGAGTATGCAGTTTGAATAATACCGATCGGTGACCAATCAACGGAAAAGTTCCCCAAAACCAGAAGACAATTCCTAACCCGATACAGATATAACTAAGCACGTTGATCATAATAGGACTCTTCTGCTAAATCACTCATGCGTTTCAGGATATGTGCCAACAACATTAATCCGGCATTTCCCACACTTAGAATAATCACCCCGACGACTCCGATCATCCAGTCATCCCGTATGACAGAAACAACCAGAATCATAATTGAGGTTTTGGTAGCAATACTGGCAAATGCCAACATTTTTTGCCAAATATCATCATCCTGCCATGCCTCATACATGGGGATAAGTAGCGCCAAAATCATGCTAATTAAAATCAAATTCATGTTCGTCTTCTCCGGCTAATTCTGTGGACTTCATACGACCCTTCCTCGTGGTATTTTAAAACAATGGTTTTGGGTGTAAACGTAATTAAAAATATATCGAGAAAAATTAGTCCAGGTGTACGCTGGGGTTTGACTCGTTCCATAATTACATCTTCGTACTTATGAGGACGGAACATAATTTCAAATGCCTCAAAATACGCCTGGGGAATCGCCACAAGTACCTCCCCCAGCACCCGCAACCAATCCTTTAAGGATTCCGGAGTTTTGGGGCGTCCCGGCAAGAGAAAGGCGATGGCGATGCCAATGATGATATTTGGTACACTCAGACTAGCGGTGAGCAAAAACCAGATGGTTAATCGCAATATCAAATTCAGATGTCCAATCATTTTTCGTCATTGGTCATTGGTCATTGGTCATTTGTAAGAGTTTGAGATTAAGCGAATACCATCCCAAACAGCAGCAGCAACATTAAACTCATCAGTCCAATCAGATGATCGAATTGCTCAAGCATACGAGGGAGTTTGATGGCAAGTCGTTTGAAAATCAAAAAATATGCCAACCATCCAAGTGCGATAGTGACTAGGGGTTTCACGATATTCTTAACCGTATACGCCTCGTAATACACAGCATTTGCTAAAATTAAACCCCCGATTAATATAATCATGGCTAACCAGAAACTGGGCTTGACATTTCCCTCTCCTTGTGAATCGTGAGGCAAAAAAATGAATTTTGCAAAGGATATTGCTGTTCCCAAAGCCGCAATATTCATGCCAATCACTTGCCAGGGCAAAAGATTTTTCATCGTCAAAACCTTCGCCCCAAAGCCAGACAATAGGGGAAAACCTGAGATAGAGAAACTAGCGATAACTAAAGCAATCCAAATTGAGGTATTAATCGGCTTATGGTGTAGTTCTTTGAGGTTACGGCTGGGTAAGGTTCCCGCGATTAAGAACAGCGCTGATTTGACTAACCCGTGGGTTAGCCCATAAAAACCACCGACTTCGGGTGCTGCTAGGACAAAGCCTAACTGCGAAATCGTGTGAAATGCCAACATTCGCTTGGTATCTTTTTCAAAGACGGCATAACCGACTCCTAGCACCGCTGTGCCTACGCCGAAGATTCTGACAATGGGATCAATCTCTGGCACCATCAAAGCAAAGCGCATCAGGGGAAACACCCCAGCTTTTACCACAACCCCCGATAGCAACGCCGACACCGGTGTCTCGGATTCCGAGTGGGTTAAGGGTAACCACAATCCCGATACAAAGATACCCCCCTTACTCAACAGTCCCAGAAAAATCAGGGCAATTGCCTCGATGGGAGCATTGCTTAAACCCTCATAAGCAAAAGAATAATTCGCCTGATACACCAACCCCGCACCCATCAGATAAAACAGCATTGCTACGTTGCTGATCAACAGATAGCGTAACCCCACCCAAATCGAACGGTTCGTTCGGGGATAGGCAATTAACAGAAATGCGGCAATACTAATGACTTCTAACGCCACGTATAAGCTGATGAAATCGGCACAGACAAAGGCGGCATTGACACTGCCATGTAAAATAATCATCTGTGTATAAAAAAAAGCCGTCTTATTGGTGTGCCAACAATAGATGATAACGGCGGTTGTAACTAGAGCATTGGTGAATATAAAAAAACCGCTCAATTGGTCAGCGATTAAGGTGACGCCGAAACTATCCAATAATTGCAGGGTTGATGGCGATTTAGCCACAAATAACTGCAACGCATATGCAGCCGAAACCAGGGCGACGCCCAGTGCGAGATAGCGGTCAATTTTAGGGAACAGATAAATGCTGAACCCCACAAATAGCGGTAGTGCTATCCAGACAATCGTCAATGTACTCATGGGGTATTTTGCTTCTCAATCTCGCTGCTTTCTAAGGTGGGATGATCCCGTGCTAGCTTCATCACACCGACTAGCATCAGAGCTTGAATCGAAAAGCCGATCACAATCGCGGTTAAGATCACCGCTTGGGGAACTGGATCAGAGTAAGCGCCATTTTCGACGTGGGAAATAATCCCATTTTCGACGGGAATAATCGGTGTGAATAAGGCTTCTCCTTTTCTGGATGCGATCAGCACGTAATAGGCAATAACCCCCGTACTCATCACATCCATGGAGATGATCTTCATCACCAGGTTTTTTTTCAGGATGATGCCGAAAAATCCGCACAGGATGGTGGCAAATATGCAGGCTTCTAACACGGGTATGCTGTCCTGGAAAAAGGTGCTAAAACATATATAGCACGTTTTAATAGTGCTAACCAAGGCTGACACTATTGGAAAGTGTCAATGCCAATTATAGACTCATGCCACAGCAACGGATTGGTTTGAGCAGGGGAATCTGGGGGAGCAGGGGAAGCTGGGGAAGATGGGGAAGATGGGGAAGCTGGGGAATCTGGGGGAGCTGGGGGAGCTGGGGGAGCTGGGGGAGCTGGGGGAGAAAAAATTGGGTGGGGAAGAAGTCAATTTATCTCCCTCATGCCAATACCATCTTGAAGAGTAGGATCAACGCTAGACTCATCACCCCCATGAATCCGATCAGATGCTCCAATTGCTCAAGCATACGGGGGAGTTTGAATACCACTCGTTGAAAAATCAAAAAATATGCCAACCAGCCAACGGCGATGATTGCCAGGTTTTTGGTGATATTTGCTAGGGTGTATCCTTCTAAATACATCCCGCTTGCGGCAATCAGCCCACCGAGCAGTAGTAGGATTGGAGTCCAGAAACTGGCTCGCACCGGCTTCCCTTTCCCATGGGGTAGAAGGATAAATTTGGCATAAACAATCGCGGTTCCCACCGCCCCCAGGTTCATGACTATCTCTTGCCAAGGTAGGACGTTTTTCAACGTTAATACCTTCGCGCCAAAGCCGACGAACAAGGGAAAGCCCGAAATCGAGAGGCTAGCCATGACTAGGGCAATCCAGAGTCCAGTATGCATGGGCTGCTCTTTAAGTTCCTTAAAGTTTCGGCTGGGTAAGTTACCCGCGATCAAAAACAGCGTTGATTTCGCCAATCCATGGGCTAGGGCAAAAAAACCGCCGACTTCTGGTGCTGCGAGTATCCAGCCTAATTGGGAAATGGTGCTAGATGCTAGCGTGCGCTTGGTATCTTTTTCAAAGATGGCAAATCCAACTCCCAGCAGCGCAGTTCCCACACCGAAAATTCTGATAATGGGATCGATCGCCTCCACCATCAAGGCAAAGCGCACCAGGGGAAACACGCCCGTTTTCACGACAACCCCCGATAGCAACGCGGACACGGGTGTCTCGGATTCCGAGTGGGTCAAGGGTAACCACAATCCCGATACAAAGATACCCCCTTTACTCAACAGTCCCAGAACGATCAGGGCAATTGCCTCAATGGGTGCATTACTCAACCCCTCATAAGCAAAGGAATAATTCGCCTGATACACCAACACCGCACCCACCAGATAAAACAGCATTGCCACATTGCCGACAAACATATAACGTAAAGCCACCCAAATCGAACGATTGGTTCGGGAATAGGCAATTAACAGAAATGCGGCAATACTAATGACTTCTAACGATACGTATAAGCTGATGAGATCGGCACAGAGAAAGGCGGCATTGACACTGCCATGTAAAATAATCGTCTGTGTATAAAAGAAAGCTGACTTATTCGTGTGCCAACAATAGAGAATAACGGCGGTTGCTACTAGGGCATTGGTCAATATAAAAAAACCGCTCAATTGGTCAGCGATTAATGTAACGCCGAAACTATCCAATAATTGCAGGGTTAAGGGCGATTGAGCCACAAATAATAACTGCAACGCATATCCAACCGAAACCAGGGCAACGCCCAGTGCGAGATATCGGTCAAGTTTGGGGAACAGATAAATGCTGAACCCCACAAACATCGGTAGTGCGATCCAGGCAATCGTCAATGTACTCATGGGGTATTGAATTTCTCAACCTCGCTGCTTTTTAAGGTCTGATGATGCCGTGCTAGCGTCTTTTTTAAGATGATGCTGAAAAATCCGCACAGGATGGTGGCAAATAGGCAGGCTGCTAACACGGCTATGCTTTCCGGTGAAAAGGTGCTAAAACATTTATAGCACGTTTTAATAGTGCTATAAAAGGCTGACACTATTGAAAAGTGTCAATACAGACGATAGACTCATACCACACCAACGGCTTGGTTTGAGCTTGGGAGCGACATGATAAAACATGCAATAGCCGGATTAAAGAACCGATTCGTGGCAAATCAATACTTAACCTCAGCCCTGAGTCGCCGAATACCGTTGGCGGCTGAAGGACTAAAGGTGTACCGTCGGAACCTGTCTACTCTTGCGATCAGGACACTAAAACCGTGACCATTTTGGATGTATCAACACCGTTTCAATTGGTTGGACGGCAAGCGCAATTCCAGCGAATTACTCAGGTTTTAGCCCATGAGGGCAACCTGTTGATTGTAGGAGTACCGGGAAGTGGACGGCGGAGTCTGGTACGACGGGCGGCTCGGGAAGTTGGTGTGAAAATCTTGGAAGTTGACTGTATCCGGGTTACCGATGGTCAACGCTTCGTGCAATTGCTGTGCGAGAGCATCAATCAGACGTTTCTCAGTGCAACGGCTCACACTTTAATGCAAGAGTGGATTGAACACAAGGCGGCTGAATTATTTGTCCTCAACGATAACGGACGAGGTAGAGCACAGCTCAAACCTGTTCGGGCAAAGAGTCAAGAGCAGCAATGGAAAGCATTTGAGGGATTACTGGAACTCCTACAAGAATTAGCCGAATCTACAGGTGAACGGGTGGTGCTGATTTTGGAAAGCTTCCCCCACATTCGCTCTTGGGATCGCCATGGGGTGTGGGAAAATTTTTTGAAGCAAGAGATCGAGCGTCAGACTCAGGTGAGTTATGTATTGGTCGCAACGATCGCAGAAATTAGCATTCATCCTGATGAACTGGGGAATAGTTTAGAAATTGTGCAGCTAGCTCCCTTAGCCGATGATGTGGTAGCGGCTTGGGCGCAAGAAGTCTTGCATACCCAAGAGTTGACATTCGATCCGCGATCGCAAGCCTTGGAATTGTTTGTTAATGCGGTACAGGGGCATTTAGGCGATGCTTCCGCACTGGTGCGACGCCTCCAATCGGTGCGAGTGGCTGACGGATTAATTCGCGATCGCCACATTCAGCAGGCAATTCAAGAGCTCTTATCCGACCTATCCATGGTTTTCGAGTCATTACTGATGCTGCTTCCGGCAAATCAGGCGCATCTGTTGGAGTCTTTGGCGCTAGATCCAACGGACAAGCCCCAAAGTCGCGATTATATTCACAAACATTACCTATCCAGAGGGGGAAGTCTGCAAGGCGCGATCGCGGGATTGCAACACAAAGGCTTGATTTATGGATCAGAGCAAAATTATCGACTGGCTCTCCCTCTGTTGGCATTGTGGCTACGCCAGCGCTTGAGTTAATCCTTTTCTGGAGCTAGATCAGGGCACGATAGTATCGTGCCCCTACCCAATCAATTATCCCTGCCTTGGGTTGAAACTGTTGCTGCCCGATTGGATAAGAGTTTTAGTCCATTTTAATGGACTTGAGCTATTAGCCCGGAGTTTGAACTCCGGGCAGGTGTAGGGACTTCAATTTCCGATTTCTTCGACAAATTCAAAAATTAAATCTCAAAGCGAATAAAACATCTTACTACATTAAACAAGATGAATGGGAGCCTTTTTTAGAAGAGGCAATTGAGGCGGCAATTCGTCCGGCGAGTGTGGACGTTATGGAGGGTGCTTATAATTCCTTTCAACTCTCAGAATTGGTGGATAGAACACAGATAGTTATCACGGCTCAGAGGTTGCTCGATTTAACCTATAAACATTCGGCAAAAATGTTACCAGCAATTATTGATGATAGTTTAGTTCAGCTTCCTGGTGGAGAAGAGTGGAAAGAGGGTAATTAATAATAGTTTTACTAAAAAAATAACGCGGTTTCACTTAGTCAATCACACATTTAAGGTTCTTGCATGACTTCTTCAATCGCAGATGCAATTTCTGCAGCCGCCACATCGGCTTGATCAGACTTAGCGTAAATGAGTAGTAGCAAGACACATTGCGGTGACACTAACTGATAAATCAAGCGATACCCACCACTTTTGCCAGCGGGAATATCACTATTCTTTGCCCGCACCTTGAAAACAACATAGTTTGTCCCAGCAATCTGAGCGCCAACAAAATTTCCAGCCTGAAGCTCATCAATTATGGGTTGAATATCCTTACGAATCTGACGATAACGCTTGGAGAGGGATTTCAGCCGACGCTTAAACGGCAACGTAAATCGAACCTCAACAGCCGAATTTTCAGACATCAATTTCATCCCATAATTCAGAGATAGGGAACGTTTGCCCTGCTTTCACATGACGAAGGGAATCCTTCAAATCTGCTAGAATTTGCTCATTAGGTTCTGCTTCATCAATTTGTCCAAGCTCATCGGCACAAGCCTGCAACGATTTTAGAAGCTCTTCCCAAACATTCAGAGGAACTAATACGCCCGTTGTTTCACCATGAGCGTTGGTGACATATTGCACCAGCTCACGAACCTCCGCAATCGTCATTTCACTATCCTCACCGCTACACATAAATAATAGCAATCTGGTTTTCCTGTGTGGTACAACTAAAAAACTCCCATACCTGGAGACAGACCCTTCCCTGACCCTCCCCTTACCAAGGGGAGGGAATAACGGAACATAACTTGAAAGCCTTTGTTTAACCCTCTACTGAAGGGAAGCGATGCATTTAGCTAACCGTAGCGCCTCATTCAGAAAATCTTGCTGAAATTTGGCAAAATCGGGGCGGCGTTGCACAGTTCATCAATAATCAGTAAGTCTACTGGGTACTCTTGAGCCAGAGCGATCGCAGTTCGTTCGCCGGGATTGAGTTTGTTTAGACTGGTATCGGGTGTGCTTGTAACTCGCTCAACTCGTAGCCATCCGGGTGGATTGGTAATCCATTGCTGAAGTTTCACAGGTGCGCCAGGATCTAGGAGTTCATCCCGTACAATTTCGGCGATAATGATTTGACCATACAGTTGCGGCAGTAAGTCTAGGTGGTTAATCAGTAGCAGGTAGAGAATCGGGGACGTATCACAGATAACGATCATTAATCAAGTCACCCATAGCGCATACACAAGTCACACACGCCAAAAGCCTTGCTTTTACTGCATTACTGTAATCTCTCCATATCTCGTTAGCAACGGGTGATTGTTTGGTTCGACCAGCGTTTGATCGGAAGTTTAACCAGTCTGTCTTTGTGAGCTGCTTGCTTTTTTTGCAAATCATTAAAAATAGCTTTCAAATCATATTGAAATGAGCGAGCATATTCTTCTCGATATTGGTGAATTTCTTCCAGAATTTAATTTTTGTACATACCTAAATCTCCTCCTCATATCCGATCAGCTCATACGGTGTGCAAATGATGGGTAAAACATACCCAAGTTGAGAACTAATTTGTGATAGCTTGCGCTGAATTTTAGCATTTGCCATGTTAACAGATAGTCCAATCCATAAACTGTTGCCAATGCTATATGTAGCGCATCATTTGATGCCTTTGATGGAAGATTACTTTGGTTGAGGAATGCTTGGGCAAGCTATAGAGCCTCTTCTGTCAGTTCAAGAAGCATTAACGATTGTAACAAATTTAACCTTCGAGCGGCGATCTCCGGATCTCCCCTAGCTGCCTCATCCTCAACCACTTCTGAAGCATAAAGAACGAAACCCCTAAAATCATTCCACCAGTCTTGTGTAATTTTGATGTTGGCTGCAAGAATCAGGTTATCCGTTGGTCTAGCCGTTAAGTGTCCCAAAATGCTAGTTTCAATATATACGGTTTCGCTCACGGCAATCTATAAAATTGATTGACTCCTTATCCTACCGCGTTTTATCTTTGTTTCGAGGGTGTTGGGTTTTCTTTCGTCAACCTGACCGACAAAGGTGACGCGATCGCTCTCCCCTTATCCTCTACCTTTCCCTCAAATCGGCAAATCCCGCCGAGGATTAAACCGTTCAATTTCTAACAATTTCTGATACAGTTCTCGCGCTTCGGGACTTGGCGTTTTCGGCACCACAATTTGAATTTCAACTAACTGATCACCCCGTTCCCCTTCCAGAGGATACCCCTTATTCGCGAGGCGTAATCGTTGACCGGATTGCACCCCCGCCGGAATATTCATTTTCACTCGCCCATCCAACGTTGGTACGTCTACAGGCATTCCTAATACGGCTTCGGCGGCTGTCACCGGTAACTGGCAAATAATATCTGACCCTCTCAGCTTGAAGAACGGATGCGGCGCAACTGTAATAATTAAAAATAAATCTCCACCAGCGATTCCCTGACCCTTGAGGCGCACTCGCTGATTTGTGACCATATTTCCGGGTAATTCAACTTCTAAGGATCGACCATCTTCCAAACGGATTCGCTCAATTCCCCCGGTATAGGCTTTTTCTAATGGCAATGTTAATCGCGCCTCTACATTTTTCGGCTGAGCGCTAGAATTAGCTCTATAAGCTGTTTTCCGGGTTCCAGGGCGAAACGAATCTGAGGACTCAACTCGCCCCCCTGTCCGTTCCGTTCCCATACCAGGACGAGGCGGACGGCGTCCTAGAAGTTGTTCAACAAAGCTGTTAAAATCGCCAAACTCACTATAGTCCACTTCTTGGCTAGAAGTACGCCCCCGACCATTACGGGAGAAGGCGGTTCTCACTGGACTGGTTTTCGCCGCCTTACGGGTAAATCCTTTCTTCTTAAAGAAATTGCCAACCTGATCATACTGCGATCGCCTGCTTGGATCAGACAGAACTTCGTTGGCTTCGTTAATATCCTTAAACCGTTCCTCAGCCGTCTTATCCCCTGGATTTACATCCGGGTGATATTTACGGGCGAGTCGCCGAAATGCTTTTTTTATCTCATCATTGGATGCATCGGGGGTAACTCCTAAAATCTCGTAATAATTCCGAAAGTTTTGCATTGTCGTTAGTCATTGGTCATTGGTCATTGGTCATTGGTCATTGGTCATTGGTCATTGGTCATTGGTCATTGGTCATTGGTCATTGGTCATTGGTCATTGGTCATTGGTCATTGGTCATTGGTCATTGGTCATTGGTCATTGGTC
>NZ_JAVJQN010000165.1:0-22508 GCF_040218245.1 Coleofasciculus sp. E1-EBD-02
CCTCGCCGTTGCTGTAATCAGCAAACTTTGGTGTTAGGCTTTATGTCTCCTTCGTCTCGGGTGGGTCATTGACCACTTTTATCTTCGCTTTTTGGGAGCTACTTGTCAACAAATCGCGGCGTTTCCTCCCATCGGTAAAACGGAGGGTCTCCACGCCAAAGATTAGATGAGCGCGATCGCTCTCCCTAAAATGATACAAAACTTAATTTTATCGTCACTTAATTGTCTCAAACTGCATTGTCGTAGACAATTAGGCGTGGTAAAGTTCAATGTGGTGTAAAAGTACAGTAAACCGACCAATTTACCGTAGATTAAATCGGTACAATATAAATTACGGAACTGGAAACAACCACAAGACTGGTAGGAAGACTGGGAGTTTAGGGAAATGGTAAGTGCGATCGCACAGAAAACTCAACTGGATCTAGAGGGGGTCAATCGACAACTCGTCGATGCCGATGCCACCTCAATGGTTAAATGGGCAGCCGAAACCTTTGGCGATGGTTTGGTGATGAGTACCAGCTTCGGCATCCAATCAGCGCTGATGCTGCACTTAGTCACTCGCATCGTGCCTGACATTTCCGTAATTTGGGTCGATACAGGGTATCTACCCCCAAAAACCTACAGATTTGCTGAACAGTTAACCGAACAATTAAATCTAAATCTACACGTCTATCAGTCGCCCATTAGTCCAGCCCGTATGGAAGCCCTCTATGGCAGACTCTGGACAAAAGATGATCCCGAAGCGCTGAATTTGTACGACTATATGCGTAAAGTCGAACCCATGCAACGGGCATTACGAGACTTAAAGGCAACAGCATGGCTAGCGGGATTGCGGGCGGAACAGACACATCACCGTCAGACATTGCGTCCAATCGATATTCAGTCTGGGATTTACAAGGTATTACCGATTCTTAACTGGAGTAGCCAAGATGTCCATGAGTACATCACGGAACACAATCTGCCCTATCACCCCTTGCGTGAACTTGGCTATGCGACTGTAGGCGATTGGCACTCAAGCCGCCCAGTGACTACAGAAGATCAGCACGAACGCGACACCCGCTTCCGGGGAATTAAGCAAGAATGTGGTTTACATCTGCCAAAGACTCAAGGTGAAGCCCAGAGTCTCGATTCCAGTTCGCTGTAAGATAGCCGCTAGTACAAAAAGGCAGACGGCAGAAGGTAAGGAATAAGCTGTTCTGCATTTAAACCTTAATGTCAATAATGGCGAAATCCTTGACATAGAAACCTGGGTCGGGGCGGGTTTAGTCACATCTGGATTAGGACTTACGCAACACCTCTATCTGTAGGGTGCGTTAGCGTAGCGTAACGCACCATTGCCACAATATATGATGTACATGCGTAAGTCCTGCTGGATGCAACCGAAAAGTGAAACCCGCCCCTACACACTCTCCCACTCTCCCACTCAAAACTTACCTTCGTTACGCCACATACCGTGAAAAGAAAGATGGTAATTCCTTCCCAGAACAGTTTTCTGGGCGCAAGCCTTGCGCCCCTACAAAATTTATCCAATTAGGATTGCTATATAATGGCACAAGCTCAATTATTCTAAAAAGCCTTCTTGAATCAGAAACTCTCTAGCCACCTCAGCCGGTTCGCGCTTTTTGCCACTCACTTCATAATTCAGTCGTCGCATCGTTTCATTCGTTAACTTGGGTGCTAGCTGATTCAGCGCGTCTCGAATTCCGGGATGCTTGTCCAGTGTTTCTTGGCGCACCACTGGTGCAACTTGATAGGGCGGAAAAAAGTTTTGATCATCCTCTAATACAACCAAATTAAACGCGCTGATTTCACCATCAGTACCAAATGCCACAGCGACATCGGCTTGACCTTCACTTAAGGCTTGATATCTTAATCCTGGATCAGCCGGAATAAATTTTTCAAGCTGAAAGTCCCCATAAACTTGTTTTAACCCCGGTAATCCATCCTCACGCACCTCAAATTCTGGTGGACCAATCAGAGTTAATTGACTTGCCTGATCAACCATATCGGAAATTGTTTTAATATTATAGTCTTTCGCCCCCTCTGGCGTCATGACCAAAGCTTGCGTGTTATTCATCGGTGCAGGTTCTAACCAAACCAGATTATATTTCTCCTGATAACTATCCGCCACGGTTTGATAAACCTGCTGCGAATCACTACTGACAGGACGATTTAACACAGTTAACAAAGCCGTCCCCGTATACTCTGGATATAAATCAATTTGACCACTTTCCAAACCCGCTTGTGCCACAGGTGTTCCGCCTAAATTTAGCTTCCGTTCAACATCAAAACCTTGATTTTCCAGTACCAAAGCATACATTTCCCCTAAAATAAATTGCTCAGTAAAATCTTTCGATCCGACCTTAATTGCACTCCCACCCCCCTGACAAGCGATCGCGAACAGCATCGTCAACACAGCCAGTCCAATCAGCGTAACAGTTCGACGCATTCGGGGCATAAATCTACCAAGTCTCAACATTCTTGTATAGTACCAAGAAACAGATCAGTTTCCTACTAAGTGGCTGCTGATCCAAAACTGAGAGTGACATACCTCATCACTACTTTATAAAGTAAACATTACGAAAATACCCATATTTTTTTTGTGGATTATGGCGGATATCTCATGGAAGGGTTCTTTCGGCTCAATGAGCGATTATCTAACCCACTCGGCAATATCTCAATGTTTTATGCTTAAATAGTCTTTTTCATCAATCAATCCTTCGTCAGGAATAAGTAGGTTAGTGGAAATAAATTTAACTAGATTAACTTATGTAAATAAGCCTAAAACCCTTCCTGTTCCCTGTTCCCTGTGACACACCGAGCGTGTTACCGAGCGCAGTTCGACTAGGCTCACTGACCGTCGAGGTAAGCGTTCGACTGAACTTCGACAGGCTCAGGGGTCCGCGCTCACGCCGAAGTCCGAGGTGTTCCCTAATCTCCACCGCTAACTTTAATTGTGTCCACCTACTTAACAAGTCAAGTCCATTCTTTTTAATTCCTCCTGTGGACATCTGGATCACGTCTAGTCCTAATGACCAATGACCGAGAAAGCTATACTGAATTTATAGTCATGCAGAACGCGATCGCGAATACTATGATTTGTCATAAAAATTGGATGCTAGCTTGTTTAAGCTCATGGATAACTCTAGTTGGATTAGCAATTTCACAGCCAGCCCAAGCCGAGTCTTGGCTTGTCACAAATTTTAATAATGAAACTCAAGTTAAAGATTTGATAAAGTGTGGCTATGCCAAGGAACAAATTACGCTGAATACTCCTGACAAAGAAGTCTTGAATCAATTAGACATTACACCAGGAAATAGGATTGAAGACTATGCCGCAACTCGTTGCCAAGGATACCGACCGCCGATTCCGTTAATGGCATTAATCCCTCAATCTACATTTGGCAAAACTCTCGATGAATATCCAACATTATATTTTTATATTCCGGACGTAAGTTTAAAAAACGTTAAAGCTGAGTTTAGTTTCTACGATCAAAACTTAAAAACCATCATTTATGAAAAAGAAATACTACTACAAGCGAGTGATAGCATTGTTGCCGTTGATCTAGCCAATGCTCCAAATTTACCCCCCTTAGAGGTGGGCAAACCCTATTTCTGGTATTTCAGTATCATTTTTGATCAGTATGACCGCAGTGACAGCACTTATGTCGCGGGGTGGATACACAGAGTTACGCCAAATTCTCGAATTAATCAGGAACTAAACAGAGCTACACCTGAGGCGAAGCCTGCTATATATGCCAATCATGGGATTTGGTATGAAACTCTTGAAAGTCTAGCCCAGTTGCGTTGTTCCGATCAGGAGAATTCTACTTTAGCATCAAATTGGCAATCTGTATTGCAGCAAGTTGGATTATCCGACATTGCTAGAAAACCGTTGGCGCAATGTCAGTCAGACTTAATAGCCGAGCAGTTCTCAGAATCGACAGAATAACCTGAGTATAGGGGATCACAGGGAAATCATCGACTTTAGCGTTAAGCTAGGCTGGGATCAGTCGTGCCAGATTTATTACAACCAATACTATGGCGTGGGTATTTTCAGGACAATTAAGGGTTGAGCGGATAACGGTTGCGATCGCGAATTTGCCACCGTCGTTGCAAGGAACTAAGCTGGTACAGCTTAGCGATTTACATTATGATGGTTTTCGCCTGTCGGAAGCAATGCTGGCTGAGGCAATTCAAGTCAGTAATCAGGCTGAACCGGATTTAGTGCTGTTAACCGGGGACTACATCACCTATCAGCCAGAACCGATTCATCAACTGGTACGGCGATTAAAATACCTGGAAAGTCGTGCTGGAGTCTATGCGGTACTGGGAAACCACGACATTTATCACCACCAAGCTAAAACCACAGTCACTGAGGCGCTAACCCAGATTGGCGTGCGTGTTTTATGGAATAAAATTGTTTATCCTTTGGGGAAAGAATTAGCCTTAGTGGGATTGGCTGATTTTTGGTCGCGTGAGTTCAATCCCGCCCCGGTGATGAACCAAATCGATCCTCAAATACCCCGTATCGTCTTATCTCATAACCCAGACACGGCTGAACCCTTGCAGGAATGGCGCATTGATTTACAGCTATCGGGTCATACCCATGGGGGTCAAGTAGTAATTCCCGGATTTGGACCCATCGCCTTATTGCTACCGATTCTGCGGCGATATGTCCCTCGACCCCTGCACAAATGGATTCCCTTCCTGAGAGAATGTTATCGAGTGGTCGATCATTGGGAATGGGGTCAAGGAATGCATCAGATTGGTGCAAATCGTATGTATGTGAATCGAGGTTTAGGAACTTACGCACCTGGACGCCTATTTTGTCCGCCAGAAGTTACCATTATTACGTTGGCAAGGGCAAAGGGAACAGGAAACAGGGAACAGGGAATGGGCAAACCAGTATCACTAGAAACAGGTAACTAATATGTTGGGGTTCATCCGCTCAGATTTGGCTCAATTTACGGCGTACACTCCTCATCCAGGAGGAGATTCGGGTAAACCAATCACATCCGTTGATCGCGTGGATGCAAATGAAAGTCCTGATGATTTGCCCATTGAGTTAAAAGAAAAGCTGACATGGACATATCAACAGGAGATTGAGGCGAACCGCTATCCCGATGGTTCTCATCAAGCCCTAAAAGATGCGATCGCGAATTATGTGACGGAATCAGCTTCTCTAGAAACACCCGTAACCTCTAGCCAAATCTCAGTGGGTAATGGTTCGGATGAACTGATTCGTTCTCTATTAATTGCCACCTGTTTACGGGGAGAAGGTTCAATTCTCGTCGCCAATCCCACGTTTTCCATGTACGGGATTCTGGCGCAAACCCTGGGTATTCCTGTGGTAACAGTTGAGCGGTGTCCGGATAACTTTGAGATTAACCTAGATGAAGCTCAACGCGCGATCGCCCAATCTCAACATCCCCCTATCCGTGTCGTTTTCGTGGTTCACCCCAACTCTCCGACTGGAAATGCACTCACGGCGGCTGAACTCAAATGGTTGCGAAGTTTACCCGATGATATATTGGTGGTGATTGATGAGGCATACTTTGAATTTAGCCGCACCTCGGTTGTTAAAGAATTATCTCAACATCCCAACTGGGCAATTCTGCGAACCTTTTCCAAAGCCTTTCGCTTAGCCGCCCATCGGGTAGGGTACTGTATCGCCCACCCAGAATTAATTGCCGCATTAGAAAAAATGCGCTTACCTTATAATTTACCCAGCTTTTCCCAAGCCGCCGCCCTTGTCGCCCTGATTCACCGCGATCAACTCTTAGCCGCGATTCCCCAAATTATTGCCGAACGCGATAAATTATTAGCTACATTATCAGAGCATCCCGGCTTACAGGTTTGGTCAAGTGCCGCCAATTTCATCTACATTCGCCCTCGCCAACTGGAACAAAATACCCTAAGCCAGATTGTTCAACAAATGAAAGCCCAAGGTACTGTAATCCGAAATACAGGTGGCGGATTACGGATTACTGTGGGTTCTCAACAAGAGAATCAGCGCACCTTACAGCGACTGTACCAAACGTTTGAGAAGGATTCGCATTCCGGTTATTCTTGACAATCCGCGCTAAATTTATTGCGATCGCCTGAAACACCGTAGGGGCGCACAGACGTGCGCCCTCAATACTTCTTTATCTCAAAGGACAGGTCATTTGCTCGGATTCTTTCTCAAGCTGACGCACTAAGTCTTGATCTCCTTTTGCCCTCGCAACGTCTAAGCGACGTTCCAAAGACTGACAGATATTTTCCAGATGAGTAATGCTGGTTTGCTGGAATGCTTTTTGGCGCGAATTCTTCAGAAACCAAGAACGAGTTCCAACCATCGTCATCGGTGTCTCGACCTGGGTAGACTTAACAACACGGGGTTCACCTGGGTGATATCCAGCACCCCGCCACTTCAAATCATGGGTAGGTGGGGGTTCAGGAATATGTCTGAGATAATGAAACCGCCAATTTTGACCCCGATAGGTGCCGCCAATCTCGCCTTCGCTTATGTCTAATGTGGATGGTGTTTCATCGTAATGAACACCCCGATAACAACGTTTCATCTGCCTTGTCTCCCTTAAGTCTTTAAAAAAAATGATTTGAATTGAGTGATGTCTAGACTCTAAGCGTCTTAGCTGCGCCGATAAGTGACACCCCGATAGGTTAGTTCCGTTGACCCTTGGCGTCCAACTGACCCTGGGCGTCTCCGGTGCAGCTTCGGCTTGTGAATTTTCCAAGTGTGACCCCGGTATGTGCCACCAGTCTCACCTTCGGTTACGTCTGCCATTAATGGCTCTGAATCGTAGTTGACTCCTCGATAATGAAGTTTCATGGTTCATGCCTCCGATTGATTTCCACCACCAGCGAATCTTGGCTTGGGGGAAATGGGCTTCTTGCTCTAATTGGACTGAAAATGCATCTGACTTGGGATAGATCCCTGAATTCAGATAGCTTTATCAAAATATTTCTGTATATATTTTTACATTTTTAAGCCAAAACTGTCAATTATCCAGAAATGATCACATAAAAGTGGTGATTTCCCACCAATTCCAGTACCGAGGCGATGAGGGAGCAGGGGGAGCGGGGGGAGCAGGGGGAGCAGGGGGAGCGGGGGGAGTAGGGGGAGCAGGGGGAGCAGGGGGAGCAGGGGGAGCAGGGGGAGCAGGGGGAGCAGGGGGAGCAGGGGGAGCAGGGGGAGCAGGGGGAGCAGGGGGAGCAGGGGGAGTAGGGGGAGCAGGGGGAGCAGGGGGAGCAGGGGGAGCAGGGGGAGCAGGGGTAGCAGGGGGAGCAGGGGAAGATGGGAGACAAAATTTCTATAGCCCATTACCCTATTGCCTATTGCCTATTGCCTGACAAATGACAAATGACGAATGACAAATGACGAATGACAAATGACAAATGACAAATGACAAATGACAAATGACAAATCACCATAAAATACCGCCAGTCTCCACAAAACTGGCGGTGTCAATTCTCAGATATTCAGTTCAACTGAGGACAGCGATCTATCCTACATCGCAGAACCAACGCCTGCGTAGGCACCATAGAAGAAAAGACCAACAACGACTAGAACACCTGTTCCAGCAATTGTGGCGACAACCCACAACGGAATTTTTCCACTTCCAGACACGGCTAATACCTCCTAGTTCAAGCTAACGAATGATTGAGTTGAGTTAATTAAAGAAATAACTGGAAAAGAGAATGCCCAAAACAAAAACCAACAATAGACCGAGAAACAGAGAGGTCCGGTTCAGTTCAACTGGCTGGTTATTCGGATTGGGAGAACGTTCTGGCATGGATTTTATCTCCTATCGTTGAACAAATTGCATGGCGGCGATCGCGCCGAGGAAAAAGACGGTGGGAACCGCCAGCGTATGAACCGCTAGCCATCTAACGGTAAAAATTGGATAGGAAACGGGTTGATTGGGAGTATTAGTCATGATCTTTTACAGAAATCTCCAAACTTTACTTTACTTTTTGGTAAATTGATCGATTTGCTTTTTCGCCTCGTAGCGATCGCTCACAATCGGAACTTCCTGCTGCGGTTGCGTGAAATACTCGTTTGGACGGGGTGTGCCAAACACATCATACGCTAGACCTGTGCTGACAAATAGCCAACCCGCAATAAACAGAGCTGGAATTGTGATGCTGTGAATGACCCAATAACGAATGCTGGTAACAATATCGCCGAATGGACGCTCACCAGTAGTTCCTGACATAAATGCTTCCTCCTTCCCAGTAACAGTTATAATTCACTCGACCTTACTATTTTAAAACATCGAGCTGGCTTTATAGCCATGATCAAGCCGAGATAACAGTCAACTAATTTATCAGCGATCAAGCCGTTGTTTTTGCTGGGGGTTCATACTTGAGCAAAACACCTGCTTGACCAATAACAAATCCCTGTTCTGGCGTGATAAAGACAACTTTGTAAAAGTTGGATGGCACATCTTCTACTTCACGATCTTTGAGCCAAGTTTTGCCACCGTCAAAACTACAAAGCAAATTCCCACTACCCCCGGCGAGCCACACTTCATCGGGAGTTCGGTAGGCTAAATCCAGTAATCCCCAACTGGTGGAAAATTCGGGATAGATTGGCTCTTCCCAAGCTTCTAAATCTTCGCTACCACTAAATTGCAGCATTCCGCCTCGTGCTAATCCCCAGAGACGCCCGTCTTCGGTGAATCCCATATTTTGCAGACGCTTAGAACTACTACGTTCATGCTGTTCCCAGGCACTTTGACCCGGTTCCCAGGTTGAGTAAAAGTTCCCCCTAGCTGAAACCGCGACATATTTGCCATCGTTGGAACGGGAAATATTGCGAAGTACACCCACCGCTTCTTCGACTTGGGCTTTCCAGGTTTTACCTCCATCTTGGGTTTGGTAAATTGCACCAATTGTGGTCGTCATCTCCGCTGATTTGGGACCCAGTGCCAAAATCGTGTTGGGGTCTCCGGGTAACTTCTCACTTAAGGGGATGCGTACCCAAGAAACACCACCATCAGTGGTATGCAGCAGAATTGAGGGTTCGCCTACAATCCAGCCTTCGTCATCCGCAAAACTCACGGATGTGAAACGATATTTATTCTCATCCCCAACATCAAGGACTTTCTCCTGCCAGGTTTCGCCACCATCGGTGGTTTCCAGGAGTGTGGAATTGCTGCCAACAAGCCATCCATGACTTGGGTTATCAGTAAACCCAATATCCCGTAACGTTTCTTGGGTGGGTAAGGAAACCAGCTCCCAAGGGTTATAGCTCAAGGGTTCGGCATACTTACAACTAACACACAAGCAGGCGATCGCGAAGACTATTAAGATTCGTTTCAAGGTTTTCATGAAATCGCTCATTGGCAACATGCTGTCGTTTGGCGTAACTGAGACATTGGTGTATTAAGGAATTGCCTCCTCGGTTTAGCGCAGTCCGTATAAACTTATAAAGAAGATAACGCCTAGCAGTAAGGCTCCAAAAATCAAGACATTTTTTTGACCTGGGGTCAAACGGTTCACCCCAAAGCCATAGCTGAGGTTCTCCTGAAACCCAGAGGGGGCACCACTGGCACCAATATCCTGAAACTGGGGCTTTTTAGCACTGCATACTGGACAACGCCAGTCGCTGGGTAGCTCTTCAAACGGCGTCCCGGCGGCGATATTACGGTTACTATCTCCCTTGTTTGGCTCGTAAACGTAGCCGCAAGAGCGGCATTCGTAACGACTTGGCGCTTGTTCTGCCAAGGTTTGCTCATTGGCTGGTTCGATCATCGCTGGCAAAATTAAGTTGATGCAGCAAATCTTAAAACGTATGTTAAAAAATTTATCATAATAACCGACATTACGCACCAGGGAAGATGGGGGAGATGGGGTGTGGGGTGTCGGGTGTGGGGTGTGGGGTGTCGGGTGTGGGGTGTGGGGTGTCGGGTGTGGGGTGTGGGGTGTGGGGTGTGGGGTGTCGGGTGTGGGGTGTCGGGTGTGGGGTGTCGGGTGTGGGGTGTGGGGTGTCGGGTGTGGGGTGTCGGGTGTGGGGTGTGGGGTGTGGGGTGTGGGGTGTGGGGTGTGGGGTGTGGGGTGTGGGGTGTGGGGTGTCGGGTGTGGGGTGTCGGGTGTGGGGTGTCGGGAGATGGGGAAGATGAGGGAGATGGGGGAGCCATGTTCCAGACGAGCCATGGAGCGTCTGTGTGTAGGGGCGGGTTTAGGGACTAATATTGATTGTTATCCCTAGCTTGGCTGCAAAACCCGCCCCGCCCCGACCAAATGACAAATGACAAATGACAAATGACAAATGACGAATGACAAATGACAAATGACAAATGACAAATGACAAATGACAAATCACCTTGATCGAGCAATTCGCCAACTTAATAAAATGACTGGAATTATCCCAACCACAACGATCGCTAATGCAGGTGCAGCCGCCTCCACTAACCGCTCATCTGACGCCAGGTTGTAAACACGCACGGCAAGGGTGTCAAAATTAAAGGGTCGAATAATTAAGGTGGCGGACAATTCCTTCATCACATCCACAAACAGCAACATCCCCGCCGTGAGTAGTCCCCCCCACATCATCGGTGCATGGACTTTGACTAAGGTACTCGTCGGACTGTACCCCAAGGAACGGGCAGCATCGTCTAAACTAGGCTTAATTTTACCTAAACTGGCTTCCACACTATTAAACGATACGGCAAGGAAGCGCACCAAATAGGCATAAACTAAGGCGGTAATCGTACCACTGAACAGTAACCCAGTGGATATGCCAAATATCGCCTGCATTCCTGCATCAATGGCATTATCCAGTCTGCCAATGGGAATCAGAATTCCGACAGCAATCACTGAACCCGGTACAGCATACCCCATCGCCGCAATCCGCGTGGCTAAATGCATCACCAGGGTTGATCGCAACCGTAATCCATACGCCATAATGACTGCGATCGCAACACCCAAAACCGCTGTAATCACTGCCAGAATAAAACTATGACGGGCATAGACCCAAAACTCGCCCTCTAGCGTCGTCGTGGTATTTTTTAGCGTCATCTCCAGCAGGAGTGCAGCCGGAAGTAAAAACCCCAGACTCAATGGCACAAAACACGCCAACGACGCACCGATTCCACGCATACCCTCTAACTGATAACTGGGCAGTTGGCGATAACTGTTTGTGTTTTGATAATATCGTGCCTGACGCCGTGACCATCGCTCTAACCAAATTAACGCCAAAATAAATAACAGTAGAAAGGCTGCTAATTGGGCGGCGGCGACTCGTTCCCCTAAACCAAACCACGTCCGATAAATACCCGTGGTGAATGTCTGCACGCCAAAATACTTCACCGTGCCAAAATCATTTAGGGTTTCCATTAACGCTAACGCTACACCGGCTGCGATCGCGGGACGGGCTAAGGGTAATGCTACCGTAAAAAAACTACGCCACGGACTACACCCCAGACTGCGGCTAGCTTCTAACGTACAAACCGATTGCTCTAAAAACGCCACCCGTGCCAATAAATAGACATAAGGATATAACACCAGCGTCAGCATGAGAATTGCCCCACCCAGGGAACGAATATTGGGAAACCAGTAATCGCCATAACTCCAGCCAAACCCATCCCGTAACGCGGTTTGAATCGGTCCTGAGAAGTCCAAAAAGTCGGTGTAGGTATAGGCTAAGACATAAGCAGGTGCGGCAAGGGGTAATAATAGCGCCCATTCAAATAGGCGAGATCCAGGAAAACGGCACATCGTCACTAACCAGGCGGTTCCCACACCGATTAAACCAACACCACAGCCGACGCCAATCATCAGCCAGAACGAATTTGCCATGTAGCGCCATAAAACCGTTTGCGCCAAATGCTGCCAAATCTCACCCGCATCGGTAAAAATATTGCTCAATACAAATAAGACAGGGGTAGCGACTAAAAGCGCGATCGCTAAAACCACCAGCGTCCAGAAATTGATCCGCCGACGGCGTTCTTTTCCGGGAACGAGATCCGGTTTGGGCAGAGTCGAGGTAGATTGAGTCGATTGGTTCATCGTAAATGCGGCACCAGGATCAGAGCGATTTGCCAGTTACATTATGCTAAGACTACTGTATTAAGTGTTTAAGTGTTAAAGATTGATTGTAGGGGCGGGTTTGACCACTATCTTTGGTTTGTGACCATGATTTCACTAAACCCGCCCTGACCAAATGCAATAATTCTTTGACAAATGACCAATGACATAAGACCAATGACGAATGACCAATGAGCCGAAAAATCATCCGCACAACCAACGCCCCTGCACCCGTCGGACCCTATAATCAAGCGATCGCGGCGAGAGGGGAACTGATTTTTGTCGCGGGTCAAATTCCCCTTGACCCCAAAACCGGTGAAATTATTGGCGAAAATGATATTGCCAAGCAGACGGAACAGGCGATGGCAAATTTAGCCGCGATTCTGGAAGAGGCTGGGGTTCAGATGCAAGATATTGTCAAAACTACAGTATTTCTGTCGGATATGAATAATTTTGCGGCGATGAATCAGGTTTATGCCCGCTATTTTGACGAAGCATCCGCCCCCGCCCGTGCTTGTGTGGAAGTTTCCCGACTTCCCAAAGACGTTTTAGTCGAGATTGAATGTATTGCAGTTGTGTCTTAGATATTGCACAAACGTGGCATTCCAAGACTTCCATAAAAACAATTGTAGGGGCGACCCGCCGCATTCAATTAACATCTCCCAACCCTTAAATTTATCGGGTCGCCCTCCACCGGGTATCAGGAATTATCCGACACCGCGTACCTTTAAAAAAGGGCGAGTCTATATAGGTTAATTCTCACACCACCTACGATGTGCAGCGACTCGCCCCTACAACCGCGATCATCCCAATAATCCCGATCATCCCAATAATCCCGAAAATCTCGACAATCCCGATAGTTTCTGAAAAAAGCGACAGATGCAATATCTGAGTCTAAGCTAGATCTAAGGTGGATTCAATCCAACTCAGGTAATGATCACTCTCTGATCATTCTGCCACGTCTAGATCCAGATAAACCAGACAACGCTCTCTCATCTATGAAATTCCCTTTTCATTTTATCAAAGGATTTTCCTCCCTGTTTAAGCGCGTTAATCTCTTACTCATCGCACTGATTGGAGCTGGGTATTTAGGCAACTATTTCAGTCTATCCCTATTTTTTGGGGTGGACTTTTTATTTGGTAGTATCGCCGTCTTAATGGTGGTGTATTTTTATGGCATATTCTGGGGTACTTTAGCCGCCTTCATTGCCAGCAGTTATACCTACACTCTTTGGGGACATCCCTACGCCATTCTTATTTTTACCGGGGAAGCCCTGTTTATTAGCTTGCTGTTGCACCGTAAGACGGAAAACATGCTGCTTCTCGCTGGTATCTATTGGGTGCTGATTGGTATGCCTCTGGTTGGGTTATTTTATGGAGGCGTTTTAAATGTTGGCGCGACTCAAACCTGGTTGATTGTGTTTAAGCAGTCAGTCAATGGTATCTTTAATGCCTTAGTTGCCACACTGATTGTCACGAACTTACCCTTACAAAAATGGCTAACGCTTCGACACAAATCTAACCGACTTTCGCTACAACAAACAATTTTTAATCTCTTCGTTGCTTTTGTCTTATTCCCGGTATTAATCTTAACCGTTTTTAATGGGCGGCAGATTCTCAACAATATTGAAGCTGATATTCGTACTGAACTCAACGCCACATCTGCATCCCTCGTCGCTAACCTAAATTTTTGGTATCAGCAACATTTACATGCAGTTGAGGAACTAGCTGAGATTGCCGCTCAATCTCCAGAGCAATCCTCGGAATTTTTACAGCAAAGTACTGAATTAATTAAACGCAGTTTTGCTGATTTTATTAAGGCTTATGTCACCGATGCGAATGGCACAATAATTGCCGCTCAACCTCGATCCAATCCAGACGGGGAATCAACCATTGGCTTGAATATTGCTAAACACTCATTACTAGAGCAAACTGCCGCTAGTTTAAAGCCGATTCTCTCCGATGTACATATAGATGATGCATATCCATTACCTCATGTCGGCTTAAGTGTGCCAGTCATGGTTAATGATCGTTTTCGTGGTATTGCTTATGGCTCCTTGGATTTAAGTCACATTCAGGAATTTCTAAAGCTAAATATCAAAGAACGAGGATTACAAATAACATTGGTTGATCATCAAAATAACTTGATTGCCAGTACCCAGTCAAATGTGAGTATAATGGAACCCTTTGATCCGCGTCAAGGGGGTGAAATTCGTGCCATTGACGCTGATATTTTTCAGTGGTTACCCCAAGCTCCTGGCACACCAATCATGGTGCGTTGGCGAAATTCATTTCATGTCCAAGAAGTCTCACTCGATCCCTATCTTCCTTGGACGTTAATTCTTAAAATTCCGACTGCCCCTTACATTGATAATTTAGAAGTACTCTACCTGCAAAACCTGGCAACAACACTGCTGATTATGATCTTAGCATTGCTGGTTGCCGTTCTGTTAAGCCATCGATTAGTAAAACCTCTATTTAAATTGGCGCAGGTAACAACTAACTTGCCCCAAAAACTTCTGGATAACACTGTTCCTGTTGATTGGTCTCAAAGCCGAGTCCGAGAAATTCATTCCCTGGTTAGCAACTTTAAATTGATGGCATCTGTACTGATTCAAAAATTCCAGGAAATTAAACAGGCAAAAGAAACATTAGAAGAACGGGTGCAAGAACGCACGCAAAAACTATCACTGATTAATGATGAACTTGCCATCGAAATCAAAGAGCGTAAACGGATAGAATCCCTATTACGGGAACGAGAAGAACGCTATGAACTGGCTGTTTCGGGGACAAATGATGGAATTTGGGACTGGGATATTTTAACCAATGAGGTGTATTATTCTCCCGTCTGGATGCGGATTCTTGGCTATGAGGATAATCCCTTGCCCAACCGTCTATCAAGCTGGTCTGATCATGTTTATCCGGATGATTTACATCAGGTAATAGAGGATATTAATCATCATTTAGCTGGGAAAACCCAGATTTATGAAAATATCCATCGCATCCAACATCGAGATGGGCATTATCTGTGGATTGCAGCGAAGGGGCGCTGTATCCGCGATCGCGACGGCAATCCCTACCGTCTTGTTGGCACGATTACTAATATTACCGATAAAAAAATTGCCCAAGAACAACTCAAAGCGGCGAAAGAAGAAGCCGAAACAGCTAACCGCACCAAGAGTGATTTTCTGGCAATGATGAGTCACGAAATCCGCACGCCGATGAATGCAGTAATTGGCATGACCAGTTTGTTACTGGATACACAATTAACTGCCCAGCAGGGAGAGTTTGTGGATATTATCCGCAATAGTAGTGATGCGTTACTGACGATTATTAACGATATTCTGGATTTCTCTAAGATTGAGTCAGGCAATCTAAACTTAGAGAAACATCCGTTTAATGTACGTTACTGTATTGAGGAATCTTTAGATCTGCTATCGTCTAAGGCAAGAGAAAAAGGGATTGATCTAGCCTATTTAATGGACGCTCAAACGCCTGAATCAATTGTGGGAGATGTGACCCGATTGCGCCAGATTTTAGTGAATTTGGTTAGTAATGCGGTGAAGTTTACTGAAACCGGAGAGGTGGTGATTTCGGTAACCCCGATTGCCGAAATGCCGGATGATAAAATATGTTTACAATTCGCTGTGCGTGACACAGGAATTGGGATTTTCAAAACGCATATCGAGCGGCTATTTAAACCCTTTAGCCAAGTCGATGCGTCAACCACTCGTCAATATGGCGGTACAGGATTAGGATTAGCGATTAGCCAGCGACTGAGTGAACTGATGGGAGGCAGAATGTGGGTCGAAAGTCAAGAAGGTGTGGGTTCGACGTTTTATTTTACCGCGATCGCGACTCCAGTTCTCTCAGATTCAGAACCCGATAATCGAGAGCAAGTATTGACTGATAAACGTCTGTTGATTGTAGAAGATAATTCGGCGACTCGGCAAATGTTGACCGAACAAGCCCAATCCTTTGGGATACAAGTAGAAGCTACCGCCTCAACAACAGAAGCTTTAGCCCGGTTAAAAACAGGAAAACGCTTTGATTTAGCGATTTTGGCATCCCAGATTCTCCAGATGGAGAATTGGAGTTTAATCACGCAAATCCGTCAGCATCCCCATTGCCAGAACTTACCTATAGTCATGTTAGGATTGATCGGGCAAGTCGATACACACTCAGACACAGGATTACCCAACCCCAGCCGAGCGATCGCGGGATATTTGCATAAACCGATTAAACAGTCTCAGTTGTACAATATCTTAGTCAATATCCTGACACAGGAGGAAAGTTCACCAAGAAAGACTCGTTCCCATTCATCCAAATATGACCCCACCTTTGCCCACAGATTCCCATTAAAAATTCTCTTGGCGGAAGACAATGTGGTGAACCAAAAAGTGGCGGTTAATATGCTGAAGCGGTTGGGATATCGACCCGATAGTGTTGCTAATGGGTTAGAAGTCTTACAAGCGTTACACCGTCAATCCTACGATGTGGTACTCATGGATATCCAGATGCCAGAAATGGATGGATTAACCGCAACACAACAGATTTGTCAGGAATTTTCAGGATCTGCCCATCCTCGGATTATCGCCATGACAGCCAATGCCATGCAAGGCGATCGCGAAGAATGTTTGGCGGCGGGAATGGATGACTACATGAGCAAGCCTATTCATGTTGATGTTTTAAAACAGGTCTTGAGTCAATGTCAACCTCCGACAACGGAACAGCCGACGAAACAGCCAGTTCTTGATCCAGGGGTGATGCAAACCTTGCAAGAAATGGCAGGAGATGAACTCAGCGAAGTTATTGATTGTTACTTACAAGAAGCACCGGAATTGTTAGAATCCATACATGATGCCGTTAAGCAAAAAGATACTGAATTGCTGTATCATAAAGCACACAGTCTCAAATCCAGCAGTCAGGCATTAGGAGTGCTCAAACTTGCCCAGCTTTGTCAACAATTAGAAGCCCTGGGACGGGCGGGTACAATAGGTGAAGCAGAACAGTTAGTTTTACAGGCAATTACGGAGTATCAACAGGTGAAGCAGGCGCTTGAGTACGAAAGTCAGTAGAGTGCAACTGCAGTTAGGCTTCGCTATTCTCACCCGACGTTGTAAACTTTTTGAGAAGTAGGTTAGCCAATTCCCTATCTGTTTCAACCTTCTGCTGTCTGCCCTCTGACTTGTGTTGAAAAAAATCGATAAATATCTGTTCAGTCGCCACCCTCAACCCCGCTTGCAAGGCGCTTGGAATTGCGCCCAAGTCGGATTTTTTATCTTTCCCTGGTTTCCTGCTTTGGGGGCTGTGGGTGTGGGTTTTGCCTTAATCGGAACCTGGTGGCAAGACTATCGCCGGATTATCCAGCGTCCTCTAAACTGGGGACTGGGAATCTTGAGCCTTTGGCTAATTTTCAGCGCGACGCAAGCCTATAACTCCACGGAAGCATTCCTGGGTTTAGCAAATTTCCTGCCATTCTTTGCTTTTTTGGCAGCATTCAGTTCCTTAATTAAAACACCAGCCCAGCTACGGCGTCTCGCCTGGATTCTGGTGATTCCTTCTGTACTGGTTGTGATTCTCGGCTTTGGGCAGTTATTTCTCGGTTGGGCGCACCCACCACAGTTTCCCGCCCTTTTGGGTTGGGTATTAGAAGCCAAGGGAAATCCGCCAGGGCGGATGGCTTCAGTGTTCATGTACGCCAATATTCTGGCGGCTTATCTGCAAATTGTCTTTACTTTAGGGTTGGGACTATGGATTGAGATGTTTCAAGCTTGGCGAGAGCAGAGAGCAGGGGGAGCAGAGGGAGCTGGGGGAGCTGGGGGAGCTGGGGAAGCTGGGGGAGATGAGGGAGATGGGGGAGCAGAGGGAGCTGGGGGAGCTGGGGGAGCTGGGGGAGCTGGGGGTGTAGGGGCGGGTTTGACGGATAACTTATGGCGCCAAACCGATAACTTAACTAAACCCGCCCTTCTGGGGGAAGCGGGGGGAGTCCTCCTATTTTTAACTGGAGTGGAAATTGCGAATGCGATCGCGATCATCCTCACTCATTCCCGAAATGCTTGGGGTGGGGTGATTGTAGTGGGTTTGGCTTTTGCACTTTATCAAGGCTGGCGCTGGTTGGTGGGGATCGTAGTCGCGGCGGCTGGCGCTGTATTAGGAGCGGCGTTTAGTCCCTCTCCGTTACGAGATGGGTTGCGAATGATTGTTCCGGCTTACTTTTGGGCGCGACTTACCGATCAGCTTCATCCCGATCGCCCGGTAGCGTTGATGCGGATAACCCAATGGCGCTTTGCTTTATCGCTGACTCAGCAACGTCCTTGGACTGGTTGGGGATTGCGGAACTTTACGCCGCTTTACGAACAGCAGATGGATCTGTGGCTCGGTCATCCCCATAATCTTATCCTGATGTTGGCGGCTGAAACGGGTATTCCGGCGACAATCCTATTTTGTGGCTTAGTTGGCTGGATTTTCTGGCAAGGTGTTCTCTGGATAAATCAAGCGCGATCGCGACTCAATGGCGATCGATTAATTGTCTTTAGTTATTTAGTCGCATTCGGCGGCTGTATCCTATTCAATATGCTGGATGTCACGCTCTTTGACTTACGGGTGAATACGTTGGGGTGGCTACTTCTATCCGCGATCGCTGGAGTGGCTGCTTCTAAACCTGACAACAACAAACTCGAACCCCTTACAAATGACGAATGACGAATGACGAATGACGAATGACGAATGACGAATGACGAATGACGAATGACGAATGACGAATGACGAATGACGAATGACGAATGACGATAAGAACCGTTAACTTTAATTGTCCCCACCTACTTACAATTTTTCCAAATAGGTTAATAAATCAGCCATTTCCTGAGGACTCGGCTGAAACTTGGGCATCGGCGGGGTTTGACCACTAATCACCTGTTCAATCAGACCACTTGGGGATCTGTGTTTAGAAATATGCTGTAAGCTAGGTCCGACCTTGCCATCGGCGTGCATACCGTGACAATCGGCACAATTAATCTCAAAAATAGCTTGCCCTCGCACTGGATCACCGTCGAGGGACAAAACTTTCTGGATATAGGGATCAGAAACTTGCAGCACCTGAAATCCGAAGATGCCGATGCCGATCACGAACAGTAGGGCGAGTACCATCATGGTAATCCGCCGAACTAGGACTTGAGGTTGGTCAAGCTGGTTCTCCAAGGGATCTCCTGCCAAGTTGAGAATTTTTTAACAAAGTTGAACTGGACTCACACTGCAACACAGGTAGAGTTACCCAGGAGGATATTAGTGTAACAGATTAGAAAGAAGTATGTCGATTCATAAACATAGCTTAAAATTTATGGACTGAGTACGCAAGCTGGAATCAGGAATGTAGTGTAGCCAGCAGTAGGGAAGCGGTTGACTCGCAAATCTTACTGGTATTGAGTAGCGATTGGGTCATCTCAGCTAGTAGGATGAGAAACAAGCAAAAAAACTTAGTATTTGGAGAACGATCATGGTTGAACCATTGCTGTCGGGAATTGTTCTAGGCTTAATCCCTGTTACCCTGGCTGGGTTATTTGTCGCGGCGTACCTACAATATAAGCGGGGGAACCAATTGGAATTGTAGTAGAGACGTAGCATGCTACGTCTCTACACTCAGGGCGGGTTTGAGGTATAGTCATCATCAATCGCTTGCATGTAATTCCCTCGCACCCGCCCCTACAAACCAGCTTCCCTAAGCGAAGTGAAGGATCACGCGCCATACCCTCGATTGCCGCGAAGGGTCAAAACTTCCCCTTGAGGCGGTAAAACACTAAGGCGGTGTTGCCGTAGACTTTCTGGCGACAAATTTCCAGTGTAGAGACGTAGCTAGTTACGTCTCTACAGTCAGAATTTTCTTTTACCTTGCCACCTTCCTCCTTCTCTTCTGCCTTCTGCCTTCTGCCTTCTGCCTTCAACAGTTGCGGTGTCCAGTGGTTAGGACTATACTCTACCGCTAATTCACCCTGATCAGCCAGGAGTTGATAATGCGCGATCGCCTCTAGAACCGGATTGTACAAATCACTGGCGTAGGGAGGATCAAAGTAAATCCGGTCAAATTGCTGATCAGCCAGCGTTTTTAATCGCCCCACCACATCTCCTCGTATTACCTGAAAGGTTTGCTCTGGTTGAGCCACTTGCCGCCAATTTTGTTGCATAATGGAACAGGCTTTGCCTTTTATGTCAATACCTACCACTAAAGATGCGCCGCGACAGAGTGCTTCAGCCCCCATAGCGCCTGTACCCGCACACAGATCCAGCCAACGACATTGGGCGATCGCACCTTGCCAGATGTTAAATACCGCCTCCCGTACCCGTGCTGATGTCGGGCGGGTTTCTAGCCCAGGTAAAGTTTTTAGCTGTCGGTTGCCATAAATTCTCATGAATCATACCAAGTCGGGTAACATCGGTTGTGTATAGTGGGAAAAGGGTAGGGGGTAGAAGGGTAAGGTCTTTGTCCCAATAACTACGGGTATGATAGACGAAGTCAACAACCCACGCTTCATCCTTAACGGATAGAAGCGGGGCGTGTAAAAGCGCTCTTGTTGATTAGCCTCAGCTAGGAATAGCTACGTTATGAAGGAATATATAGGTACTTCAAGGTGCTTCACTAGCCTTGAACTCTACGGTTCTAGATTAAACAGTTCTGATGGGTAGGAAGAGTGTCTAGAACAATAAACCCTTCATAACTTATGCGAAGTGAACCACTCGCAAGAGATGAACTTCATCTAGTTCAAACCAATGACAAAAGTGCTAGTAGTTAACAAAGATAGTAGACCATTAATGCCGACAACGCCTCCTAAACAAAACAATATGATATCAATGATTATACCCTTGAATTAAGCCTTGAACTAAAGTTCAGGCTAAAAGCTTAAACCCGTTAAAACGGGTTAAAAAACTTACCCAGTAAGCTCGATTCTTACTTTAGCTTTGACGCGGAAATTTATTTCCCAGCTATGGGAGTCAGCGCCATTTAGTTTAAGTCAAAGCCATTCCTGTTAAGCTGATGTGCATTTAAATTGGGTATTACCTGTTCCCTGTTCCCTGTTCCCTGTTCCCTGTTCCCTGTTCCCTGTTCCCTGTTCCCTGTTCCCTGTTCCCTGTTCTCAACCGTTAACGTTAATGAAAGTCTGACTACTTAATTTATAGATAACTTATGCAGTCCTACGAAATTGAAGCACCTCCCTGGTGGGTACAACGCTGGATTGACTTACTCAATTCCTATCGCTTTAAAAAGCGTTTGGAACGCGCCCGCAAATACGCCAAGGAAGGCAATGTCCTCAGTATTGAGTTTGAAGGTCCCCAGGTATTAGCACGGGTACAAGGAACAGAACCAGAACCTTATCAAGTTTCCCTATCGATTGACCCATTTACCGAAGAAGACTGGGGTTATGTGGTGGAAACGATGGCACAAGAAGCTATTTATTCGGCTCAATTATTAGCTGGAGAAATGCCGGAAAATATTGAGCAGGTGTTCACCGCGAATGGGTTGAGCCTATTTCCCTTCACGCTTTCAGATATTCATTCAAAATGTAGTTGCCCTGATCCCAAAAACCCCTGTAAACATATTGGTGCGATTTACTATCAATTAGGCGATCGCTTTAGTGAAGATCCCTTTGTCTTATTCCAGTTACGAGGACGTACTAAAGCACAAATTCTGGATGATTTGCGTCATTTACGGAGTACAGGAAGTGTAGAACTAAAACCTGAGAAAAAAGCAGAGGTTGAGTCCCAATCCAGTCAATCCGCCGTTACATCCAGTCGGTTAGAGAACCAGCCAAATGAGGGAGAAGCAGCCGTTGATACCCCCGTTAAACTTGAGCAATTTTGGCAATACGAAGAACCTCTTGATCCCTCTCTGGTTGTCATTACTCCTCCTCCTGACAACCGTACTGTATTGGATGTCTTGGGGACAATCCCCTTAGCAGCGGCTGATAGTCGTGTCATGCAATATTTTCGGGAAGTTTATCAACTGGTTAGTCAACAGGCGATGATATCCGCCCTGAATCGGGAAACCTAATCCAAGAAGAGTCCAGGGCAGAAGGCTGAATTTGTTTATGGTAAGTAGTGGCGTGGCACACCTTATTTGATGAATTAGAATTACGCCCGGAAACTGTAGGGGCGCAACGACTTGCGCCCGATTCAATGATAAAATCTATTCCACAATTTTAGCTGTGCCACGCCAGTAGGTTGGTGGAAATACAGCGGTAATAGCTGTATTAACACACCCTGCTACCGTTAAAGTCCCCCTTCAGATCCCCCTTCCGTCCCCCTAGTAGATCCCCCTTCCGTCCCCCTTCAAAAGGGGGAGACCTGATGTTGCTTCTCTTTTTGTTCCATGGGGGATTTTGGGGGATCAAATGTATACCATAAGAGCGGAAAGTGCTGTAAACTCAACGGTCAAGTATGTTAGGTGCAATTACTGGAGATATTGTTGGCTCAATTTATGA
>NZ_JAVJQN010000198.1:0-2848 GCF_040218245.1 Coleofasciculus sp. E1-EBD-02
ATCAAATAAGTTGCTGGATGTGATGGTGTCTCACTTTAAGGAACATAAATTAATCAAGTCGAGAGGAAAACAGCGTACAGACTCAACCCAGGTGGTGGCGGCTATACGTCAAGTCAATCGTTTAGAATTAGTTGGCGAAACCCTAAGAGCAACACTGAATCAAATAGCTATCCTTGCCCCGGAATGGCTACAAGAAATTATATCAGAAGATTGGTTTGACCGATACAGTGAACGAGTGGAAAATTATCGGTTACCCAAAGAGAAAACCAAACGGGAAGAAATGGCATTGTTAATTGGCAGGGATGGACACCATCTGTTGGAAAGCTTATGGCGTGAAGGTGACACACAAGCCGAAAAGTTGCGTCAAATCGAGAGCGTGGACACATTGAGACGTGTGTGGATTCAACAGTATGTATTTATCGAGGGAAGATTGTTATGGAGGAAAAAAGAAAAAACGGGATTACCTCCCAACTCAATCTCGATTGAATCGCCCTATGACACGGAGGCAAGAAATGGAAAGAAAAGAGAGAAAACTTGGACAGGATATAAAGTTAACTTGACGGAAACTTGTGACCTCGCGACGAGTATGAGTTCCTTAACCTGCGTCGCCAAGAGCAAAAAACTAAAGAATTCAAGAAAAAGTACTCCTGTCGTGCGGGAGTTGAAGGGACAATTTCTCTCTTGTGTGCGGAAATTAGATTTACGACGGACTCGATATTCCGGGCTAGCTAAAACTCATTTACAGCATATTGTTATAGCTTGTGCTATGAATTTATCTCGTTTTTTTGCCCAGTCAAATGGATTGTTAAAAGCGACGACTCGCACAAGTTCATTTGCCCGCCTACGCAGGCAGTACGCTTAATCAATCTTAGCTATTTTGAATAAAGAAATATAGATCAATATAGAAAGAGGAATACAATTTATACGCTTCAAATTGAGGGTTGTTTAGATGCGCCCTACACTGAAGCAGTTTAGTACAAATATACTAAATCCAGCGTTAAGCTTTATGCCGTAATATTTTTAGCGATCATCCCAAAACGTACATATAGCGCTACGCGAAGCGGGAATAGGCAATAGGCAACACCTCGGACTTCGGCGTGAGCGCGGACCCCTGAGCCTGTCGAAGTTCAGTCGAACGCTTCGCTCGGTGTGTTATGGGCTTTCTTTGAAGAAAAACGCTTACCTGACAAGGGATTGAGTTATTTGATTTTTTCTTCATTTGTCCTAACCCTAATGCGTAGTGCTATAAGTAGCCCACGGCTTGGTATTCGCGATCGCAAAACCCCCCCCTTCCTCCAGATTGCCTTTCTCCACAACCCATGCCCGACAAGAATTACTTGCACTTGCCGGAGCGTGCCGTTTTATGCCAGTCCAAAGTCCAGTACTTAGGGAGCTGCGTAAAAATAAAGTACCAGTGAGGAAAGCTGTATTCATCAACTCAGCCAAGCTTGATTGGTATATTATTAAGCCGCAACTCCCTTAGCACTCACTTGAATTGCCCAGAATAGCAATGCTGTAACCGCAAGGGTTTCGGGCTTGTTTATTCAGGGTGATGGGTCTGAACATCATATCATTCCAGGACGCAAGCTGACGGGTTACTCTCAGCGTGAACCATGAATGGACGTGAAGGAATAGAGCAGCGGGGTGAGGGGTCTGACCCCTGATTCGCCAGCAGTATCTGCAAGGGAAGGGGGAGTCTGAAAACCTCTCGCCTTGCAGGAGAGAGGTTTGGAGAGAGGTTTTCCATAACCCGTGAAACGGAAGAAAACAATAGGGGTAGAAAGAAACTCCCCAGACAACTCTAATTACTTAGGATAAAAATCATGTCACAAGCCATCACAATTACCAACCAAGACATCCTGCATCACCTCAAACTCGCCTGTCAGATTCCCACAATTATCGAAGGAATCATCACCCGCAAAATTATTAACTCAGCCGCAACTGAAGCCAGTATCCAGGTTGAAATTGCCGAATTACAACAAGCAGCCGATCAAATGCGGTTCATGAATAAACTGCTCAATGCAGATGACACCTGGGCGTGGCTGCAAAAATTCGCCCTTTCTCTGGATGATTTTGAAGAGATGGTTTACATCAATGTCCTTTCCGGGAAATTAGCCCAGCATTTGTTTGGCGATAAAGTGGAACCCTGGTTTTATGAACATCAATTAGACTATGCAGCAGCGGTAATGTATGAAGTGGTTTTAGATGATGAAGATTTAGCACTAGCGTTGTTTTATGAACTTCAGGAAGCGGAAACCAGTTTTGCGGAGATGGCTCAAGAGTATATTCAGGAGCAAGAATTACGGCGCAAGGGAGGATATTTAGGAGTGGTTAAACGCCAGCAAATGAAACCAGAGATTTCGGCGAAAGTGTTTGCGGCGACGCCAGGGGAGGTGTTGAAGCCAATTGTCACGTCTAAGGGGGTGCATTTGATTAAAGTGGAGGAGATTATTCAGCCGGAGTTGGATGACAAGCTGCGTTATCAGATTCTTTTGGAGTTGTTTGAGGGGTGGTTAAAGCGACAGGTTGAGGAGGTGGAGGTGGTGACGGCTATGGGCGAGTCTTAGGCGTTTTTATTTGGGTGTAATCGGGATAATGTAGGGGCACGACAGTGTCGTGTCCTGATTTCGTAGGTAGAATGTCAGAAGTTAAAAATTACATCTTGCATCAGTCTCACCAACCGCCTTGGGTTAAAACCCAAGGAACCAATAGCGAAAGTCGTCTAAAGACGACTGCATCTCTAGTTTTAGTCCATTTTAATGGACTTTAGCTTTTAGCCAAGCACTTGAGTGCTTGGCGGGTGTTGGGGCTTACTGACAAAGGTGTAAGCTATCAGTTAAAACAGGTT
>NZ_JAVJQN010000206.1:0-21872 GCF_040218245.1 Coleofasciculus sp. E1-EBD-02
TTCCGTTATCGGTGAGGAGGGCGGGTTTTGTTTTTCCGTTATCGGTGAATAGCTGAATTTAGTCCCTAAACCCGCCCCTACAATTGTCCCTAAACCCGCCCCTACAATTGTCCCTAAACCCGCCCCTACAATTGTCCCTAAACCCGCCCCTACAATTGTCCCTAAACCCGCCCCTACAGTACCTAAACCCGCCCCTACAGTCCTTAAACCCATCCCTACAATTAACTTAAATTAACTCGAATAATTTTAGGTAAACGAACAATTTCTGACGCCCCCTCCTGACTGAGTTGATTTGCTGTTAATGACTTTACTAAATCAGCAATGCCTTCTGCTCCGGTTTTTTGCAGGGTTTGCAAAAGCTGATAACTATGGTCAATTAACTCTGTAACCTGAATTTCCTCATAAATAGGTTGGTAGTCACCTAAGCGTCTAATTCCCTCCCCAAGCAAGATGACAGCGCCACGCCAGTTAAGATTATTGAGATGGTAGCAAGCTACCGAAATTTGTAATATACCTTGATAAAACTGTTTGTTTGGTTCGGCAGCCTCCATCCACAATGCCTCTAAGGTGTCATGACAGGCATAGAATTCCTGTTGATTAAATTGCTCGACACCTTGCCAAAATTGCTCAGTCATAGGTGATTAATTCCAGAGTATGAGTCATTGGTCATTTAGAGTTGAAAATGACCAATGACTTAAAGACAATTAAGCCATGCTATCTCGAACGGATTGAAGCTCCTCGATGGTAATTTCCTGCTGTTCTCCAGAAAATTCGTTGTCTGGTGTCAAAAACAACATACAGTGGCATTCTTTGCGCTCACGCATGGGGATGCAAGGACAATTCCAGTAGGTGGCTTTCACCTCCGCTTCTTTGTCTTCGTAATGACGGCATGGACATAGGGGTGAACCTAAATCATCTTTGTGTTTCGCCAATCCTTCGATGACGACAGCCGTTACCGACGGGTCAGCACAAAAGTAGGTGCCCGTTCGTTTAGCATAAGTTTCGGCAAAATTCTTCATCGCCGCCAGTGTTTTCTCATTGGAAAGATTTGTGCTTTCTGATGTACTCATAAGTAAAATTCGCTAGATACCCTATTTCTTAGTGTGGTTGTTCACTTTTCTTTGCATTTTAACGCAAGCCTTCTAAGGAGTCGGATTTTCATGAAAGCTCGGTTGAGTAAGGGTGTCGGGTGTCGGGTGTCGGGTATCGGGTGTCGGGATGGAATTGTCTGTTGGAGCCTAAAAAATCTCACACCTACCACCATTCACCTCACCTATTCATCCACAATGTTTTTTTCAAACAGGCTCCGTTTAATACATAGCTCCCCAAAATTGCTCGCTTTCCCCCACACCCCACACCCCACACCCCATACCCACACCCAGTATCCTATCGTGGGTAATGTGGCTTAAGTTGACACCCATGTACTGCCCACCAGCCTCATCTGAGCGTGCCATTCCGGTTAAATCCGGCTAAGGGACTGTTGTAGCTGACGTTGTAAGGGTTCCTCTTTATCAATAATTTGACCCGCGCAATTGGTCAGTCCTGAGGTGTGCCGTTCTGGTTGGGCTACTGTGGATAGTGACCAAAATAACCAACGACTACCCGGAGGAAGGGAATTGAGACTGGCGGATTGTTGGGTGAGCCAAATTAAGGGAAGATGGGGAGGATCGCCAGCGTCTGCATCTTCTCCCGGTTGGGTCGCAGCTAGGGCTTCTAAGACAACTTGATTCCCATGTAATAATCCGGTTCTAGCTGTCCAGAGTCTAGCGTCAAGCTGACGAGAACAGGCATAGAAATAGAGGGAAGCGGCAGCAATCACGGCTGATTCAAAATCCTCAGATTGCCAACTTACCGCACTATCAAGGCAAATGACAATTTCTTGAGACCCCGTAAAGACTTCTAACTCCCGTACCATCAATTCTCCATACCGGGCGCTGGTACGCCAATGAATCAGACGAGTTGGATCACCCACCCGGTAAGGTCGTAGCGATCGCGTCAGGTCTTCGGTGGCGGATTGAGAACGGCGATCGCTTAACAGTTGTAAACTATCATCTGTGCCAATTTCGTCAACGATTGGACAACTGGTTAAGGGTAATACTGTAGGATACACAATCGCTGTGGCTGGCGCATGGCGGCTACGACGACACCAAAATAATCCTAAGGGGTTTCCAGTTCTTAGTTGGATTTCATGCCAGTGGTAGACCCCCCGCTTTTGGGTGGAATGGAAATAAACCCAGTGATAGACCCCCCTCGGCGCAATGGTTTCGATCGCGGTTTGCATGGGTTTTCCCAGTTCCGATTGGAGAATGTCCTGAACTTGTAATAACGTTTTTGGTTTAGGGGTGGGATTTTCGATATCAATTTCAATGGTGAGTTCGTCACCCACACTAACCGGAAAGAGGGGATGTCGGTGAACTTTAAGATGACGTAGCGATCGCGGCGGTAAGATGACAGCTAACCCCAATAGCGCAAACGTTATACCACTGATGACATACAGCCACCCTGACATAGTATTGGTCGCCGCACCAAAGAAACAAATCGCAATACCCGCTAATATCCATCCAGCATAAGCAGGAGTCACCCAATGGGTTTCTAACCAATCCGTGATTCGAGTGATGATGCCCATTTTACACACTCCTTACCCCGCTTAGGCTTTTATCTTCTCACATTAAATCAAACAATAGATTATTACTGCTGATGAAACCATGCCGTTAACGCCACCGCCAAAGCATCTGCTGCATCATCTGGCTTAGGTATACTCTCTAAATTTAACTCTCGCGCCACCGCTTGCTGTACCTCGTGCTTGTCCGCATTCCCGTAACCTGTCAACGCTTGCTTCACCTGCCCAGGTGTAAACTCTACCATTGGCACCTGATGCTGGGCTAACACCAAGGTGACCACCCCCCGTGCCTGAGCCACAGTAATTGTATTACCCATCCGGTAAAAAAACAGCTTCTCTACGGCAACTAGATCCGGTTGGCACTGCTCCAGGATCGTATGTAAATCTTCGTAAATTGTACAGAGTCGCTTTCCCAGTTCCGTCCGCGCTGGCGTCTGAATTACACCAAAATCCAATAACTGTACAGATTCAGATGTCGATTTTCCCCGAACCTTGGTCATTTGTTTAACTTCGGCGTGGCAGATAATTGCCCCAAAGCCTAAAATCGCTAACCCTGGGTCTAGTCCTAAAATTCGCTTTCCCATCGACCTTGCCGTATCCTAGAACACCAGTCTAGTGCATGATGGCAAACGTTTCTGAACTCAAAACTCATACCAAGTTGCGTTCTAACGTGTCATTCTGAGCCAAGCGAAGGGTCAAAACTTCCTCATTCAGGCAGATGCCATGAACAGTAAGACCTGAATTCAAGGGATGATTGTGTAGCTCGTGTTACAGTTTTGAGGAATTCTAGGAGCGACTGCGATGACACCGACTGGTGTTCTAGTCGTTGTGATTATTTGACGTTCTCCGTTAGATTAATCAGTCGTCCCGGTATAATTTCCAGAATGTATCCTGACCAACCTATCCTCCCAGCTAATAAAAGAATATGGCACAGTTGACAGCAGACAATCCTACACCTCCCGTCAAGGACTTGAGCAATTGCCCTGCTCTTAGCTAAAGTCTATCCAGTTTTGTTCTCCGTTTCTGGTATCAGCAATGTCCTCAATTAGTCTCCTCAAACGCGCTCTACGAACCCTGCATAACGAGTCAAGAGGTAGGACGCCCCGACAAGTGAATCGGTGGTTTAAGTGGTTAGCCCCTGGACTATTCGTCAAACGCTGGTTGCTTCTGAGTGCCATAGGCGTACTACTGACGAGTCTGGGGGTAGCGATTTGGGCAAAGCTGACCCCCATTTTTTACTTAATCCAACTCACGTCCACCATTCTGGAAACAATCACCACGGTTATTCCCAACTATGTATCCGGACCGATCGCGATTATTTGTGGTCTAATGTTTATCTTCTGGGGACAAACCCGGACGGTGGGTTCGATTACTGAGGCACTAAAACCCGGAGGCGATGAAGAACTGGTAGATGTGCTGATCGCCCATCGTCGCCTGTATCGTGGTCCGAAAATTGTCGTCGTGGGAGGCGGTACTGGGTTGTCTACCTTACTCCGAGGACTGAAAATTTACAGCGCCCATATCACTGCCATTGTCACCGTAGCCGATGATGGCGGTTCCTCTGGGCGGCTGCGGCAAGAATTTGGGGTTCTGCCTCCGGGAGATATTCGCAACTGTTTGGCAGCTTTAGCAGACCAAGAAAAACTATTAACCGAACTGTTTCAATACCGTTTCTCAGCGGGGAATGGTCTAGTGGGTCACAGTTTTGGTAATTTATTTTTGACGGCAATGAGCGAGATTACGGGGGACTTAGAACGGGCAATTGCCGCCAGTTCTCAAGTTTTAGCGGTGCGAGGGCGAGTTCTTCCGGCGACATTGAGTGATGTCTGTCTCTGGGCAGAATTAGAAGATGGGCGTCGGATTGAAGGCGAATCGAATATTACGGCTGCCAATGGTAAAATCGTCAAGATGGGTTGCACGCCAGAAAATCCTCCGGCTCTTCCCGCTGTTCTCAAAGCGATTCACGAAGCCGATTATATTATTATTGGTCCGGGTAGTCTGTATACCAGCATCCTGCCGAATCTGTTAGTACCAGAAATTACGGATGCGATCGCGGCAAGTACTGCTCCCCGAATCTATGTGTGTAATATCATGACTCAACCGGGTGAAACGGACGGATATACGGTTGCTGATCATATTCGCACCCTGGACAATGCTTGTGGTCACTCTTTGTTTGATGCGGTTTTGGTGCATCGAAAAGTGCCTTCTGCTGAAGCCTTGATTAAGTATGCCCAAGTCAATTCCCACCCGGTTTTTCTGGATCGCGAAGCAACCGAGGAGTTAGGACGCCGCATTGTTTTAGCGAATGTCATGGATGAAGATGAGCACACGAATCTAGTGCGCCATAATCCGGAAAAGTTAGCACGGGTGTTACTACGTTGGTATAGTCGCGCTCATCTGATGTAAAAGGGGTCAGGAATGACTAAATTCCGTCTAACCGATGCACAAGCCACGCGATCGCTAGGTGTTCGTCTGGGGGAATCTTTGCCCGCAGGTACTGTGATTTTGCTAGAGGGAGATTTAGGTGCGGGTAAAACCACACTGGTGCAGGGAATTGGTGCAGGCTTGGGAATCACCGACGCGATCGTCAGTCCCACGTTTACTCTGATTAACGAATATCCCGAAGGACGCATTCCCCTCTATCATCTAGATTTGTACCGCCTAGAACCGGAAGCCGTAGCCGCCTTAGACCTAGAAAGCTATTGGGAAGGCGTGGAAATGCCCTTGGGAATCGTCGCGATCGAATGGGCGGATCGATTACCCTATTTACCAGAATCTTATCTGCATTTGAATTTAACCTATTTAAGTGAAGGTGGACGTCAAGCCCAACTGATTTCTGTCTCAACGGGGAAATCTGATGCGGCGATAGAACTATAGCTATAGCTTTTACTTATCCATAGCTTTTAGATTATTAAGAAGCAAGGATAAAACAGTTCGTAGGGGCGGGTTTCACCATTATCATTTATTGTCACCCAGATGTCACTAAACCCGCCCCGTCCAAATTATCAATTTCCTCCTGACGAAAAAGGACGAATGACCAAGGACAAAAGACTAAGGACAAATCACTCCAAATTCGCCAAATTCATTTTACTAGAGCCCTTTTTAAACTCATTCTGATAGGCATTTATTTTCTCGACAAATTCTTCTGTCAACCGCATAAACGCTTTTGCCCCTGAAGAATTGGGAGAAGCGATAACCGCAGGCATAAAACTATCAACCGCCTTAGCCACATTCACATCCATCGGAATGCGATTCTTAAACAATTGCGTCGGAACAAAATCTTCGGTTACCCGATTCATCACCTGCTTGTAATATCGACCCAGCAATCCTCCGGATAAAATAAAGACAATGCCTAATAACTGTAGGTCGAGAGACATGTTAGACTTATGACTCTCCTTCAATTTGGCAATCCGCCGTTCTAAGAGTTGAATTCCCACAACCGATAAAGGTTCAGGACGAGCCGGAAGTAAATAAAAGTTACTGGCAACAATACCGCTACGAGTTAACAGATTATAGCCAGGAGCGCAATCTAAGATAATAAAGTCATAGTTATCTATCACAGGTTCTAAAATACTTTTAATCAACAGCCGCTCAAACCGATTCCACACCTGATTAAAATTGGGAGTCTCTTCGCGACTGGCTTCTTGATGCAGCATCTCGGAGACTAAATACTCATCATACAAATCGATATCTCCCGGCAATAAATCCAGTCCTTTTACCGAACAAACGTAAGATTGAATAACATCCTGAATCTTGAGTTTTGCGTGGCGATTGGGACGAATTGCCTTATCAATTAACTGATTCAGCGTGCGTCTCGCTTTTCTAGCTTTAGCAAAATCTTGAGGGGCGATTAAGCTGAGTGTAGCGCTGATTTGGGTATCTAAATCAACCACTAAAACCCGTTTTTGATGCTGTTTCGCCAAGCATGTTGCCAAGTTGACGGTTAGCGTCGTCTTTCCGACGCCGCCTTTCATGTTAACTGTGGCAATGACAAATCCCATGATAAAATCCTTTTGGAGAAACGTTACCCAGTTAGGTATCAGCCAACCTAGATTATAAACGCCATATTGCGTCTGAAATTTTCCTAGCTTTCGGCAACAGTCTACTATGGTAAGCGATTTTACCCATCAAGTGAACAAGTTTCTGTAGGGGCGGGTTTCACAACTATCGTTTCTTTCCCCACCCATAAGTAACTAAACCCGCCCCGCCCCAAGGGTATAATTATCACAGGGTACGTTTTTACCCCCGGTTTTAACCAGACGGGCGGGTTTAGTCAGTTATGGGTTTGTGCCAAACTGTTATCCGTAAAACCAGCCCCTACAACCCCGCATTCCTATCCCTTACCCCAGCTTTCCCACTCCCTGACACTACGCAATTCGCTGGAGAAATTCTTTGGTTAACTCGGTAAACGCTTTCGCCCCCGTGGAGGTGGGTTCGGTGAGAACTACGGGTTGAAACTCATCAACGGCTTTAGCGATGGCGACATTGGTGGGAATTTCGGTGATAAAGACTTTATCGTCGCCAAAATCAGAACGGACTCGCTTCTTGACTTTCCTTGCCATCGTCGTCGCATGACCGAGGGAGGAAAAGACAATACCCAGTAAATTGAGTGTAGCGCGATCGCTCTGCTTAAGTCTCCGGATACGACCTTCCAAAATCCCCATCCCCACAACCGATAGAGGTTCAGGCTTAGCGGGAATCAGATAAAAGTCACTGGCAATCATACCACTGCGCGTCAGCAAATTATCTCCTGGCGGAAAATCCAAGAGAATCCAGTCATAATTGGGAATAATCGGTTTAATTATCCGCTTCACTAACCCATCTTCCAGATGATTCCAGCCTTTTTCAAAGTCTTTCTGATTGCTATGGGCTTGTGTATAAATCTGGGTAGCTAATAAGAAATCATTGTACAGTTCGATATTACCGGGAATCAAGTCCAGTCCATTCACCTGACAAATGTTGGGGACAATCACATCCTCAACGGTAGGGGAGGATAACGAATCAGATTGAAGGGCTTGATTGACTAATTGTTGTAGCGTGCGCTTTTGTTTACGGCATTTTGTAAACTGTACCGGAGGGATTAGGCTGAGAGTCGCATTAATCTGGGTATCGAGATCAACGATTAAGACTCGCATCCCATGTTCTTTAGCCAGACTTGTCCCCAAGTTGACGGTGAGTGTGGTTTTGCCCACACCCCCTTTCATATTGACGATTGAAATAACGTGTCCCATTCATGGTTGTTTTGACGATGGTTATATCATACTCTGATCTGCCTGATGCGGTGGAGACAGGGGCGTTAGTCAGGGCGGGTTTAGTCACTTATGGGTCAAAAATAAACGATAATTGTGAAACCCGCCCCTACACACAACTATATAATTGGCAAAGAGAAGGGTCTTACCTAATTTCCCATTGAATGAGAAGAATCAACAAAGATAGCAACTCTGGTGAAGACTATAGGATAAAATATTATTAAATTCCTGTATAATGTAAAGTTTGGATTATTTATGTTGAAAACTCTTAAAATCAAAGGCTATAAATCTATTCGAGATATGGAGTTGGAGTTAGCACCCATAAATATTTTAATTGGGGCGAATGGGGCTGGCAAATCTAATCTCATTTCTTTCTTTAAACTATTACGCTGGATGCTGCAAACACCGGGACAGTTACAAGTATTTCTCGGCAAATCAGGAGGGGCTAACGCTTTGCTGTTTGATGGCGCATCTGTCACGCCACAAATGGAGGCAGAACTTCATTTTCAAACAGAAGCCGGACGAAACGACTACTTTTTTCGGCTTTTTCATGCTGCCTCAGATACGTTCATCTTTGCCGAAGAAAAATATCGCTTTTCCCGTACCACGTTTAATGGGCTTGCTGATTGGATTTCATTAGATGCAGGTCAGCGAGAAGCGAAACTAATTGATAGCACCAATTCAGGCAATCCAACAGCTAAAACTATTTTTAAACTGATGCAAAGTTGTGCAGTTTATCAGTTTCACAACACATCGGAAACGGCTCGGATTAGACAACGATGGAATATAGACGATAACCGATATTTACGAGAAGATGGAGCCAATTTAGCTCCCTTTCTCTTGCGTCTCAAAGAAACAGAGCCAATTTATTATAGAAGAATCGTTGATACTCTGAATTTAATTGCCCCATTTTTTGCTGATTTTGTTTTAGAACCAGTAAGTAACGCTGTTATTCTTCAATGGAGAGAAAGGGAGACTGATTTAATCTTTAGTTCGGCTCAAGCCTCAGATGGCACATTGAGGACAATGGCATTAGTTACCCTTTTACTACAACCCAAAAGTGATTTACCGGATGTTTTGATTTTGGATGAACCTGAGTTAGGTTTACATCCTTATGCGATTAATATCATCGGTGGTTTAATTAATAGTATTTCTGTTTATAGCCAAGTCATCTTAGCTACTCAGTCCACCCTGTTAATTGATTTATTTGCCCCTGAAGACATTATCGTTGTCGAACGAAAAAATCGTCAATCTTATTTTTATCGACAAAAAACCGAAACACTGGAAGATTGGTTAGAAGAGTATTCATTGTCTGAGCTATGGAATAAAAATATTATTGGAGGAAGACCGAGCTGATGATTCGTTTACATATTGTTGCGGAGGGTCAAACAGAAGAAGAATTTGTCAAGTCGGTTTTAACGGAACATTTGGGAATTCTTAATATTTCAACTGATGTTCATTGCATTACAAGTAAACGAACGAAAAAGAAGGTTTATCGAGGTGGAGCCGTCAGTTATGGAAAAATCAAAAAAGATATTATGCTCTGGCTCAAGCAAGATAGGAATCAGGAAGCAAGATTTACAACAATGTTAGATTTATATGCTTTACCGAATGATTTTCCTAACTTTGCTGAATCTCAAAATAAGTCTGATCCCTATCAAAAGGTTGAACAACTAGAAGCAGCTTTTGGGAATGACATTAATGACCCTCGTTTTATTCCTTACATTCAATTGCATGAATTTGAAGCTTTAATTTTATCTGATCCCCAAAAATTAACCGAGAGATTCCCTGATTATCAAGTAAACATACATAAACTATTAGCCGTTTGTGAAAAATTCACATCTCCAGAACTCATTAATAATGGCTCAACTACAGCCCCTTCTAAACGCCTTAACAAATTTATTCCTGGCTATGAAGATGCAAAAGTTTCTGTAGCTCCTTTAATAGCTAAAAAAATTGGTTTACCAACCATCAGACAGAAATGCCCTCATTTTAATGCTTGGATATCCCAGTTAGAGCAGTTAAGATAGATCAACTCAATTTTAGAGACAAAACTCTCACACTCCCTCTGCGTACCTCTGCGTTAAAACCTCTGCGTACCTCTGCGTTGAAAAAATATAATCCCCCCTTCACAATTCAATCCTTCGAGCAAATAAACTCTGCAATCGCTGCAACTTTGCTCCCACTTGATACAGTAAATCTCCTTTCCCCAACAAATACGCCACTTCCGATTGTTTTCCCCCTAAAATAATCTCAGAATCCGCTTCGCTAGCTGTCCGCAACGCGACTCTTCCCGGTAAATTTGACCGAATAATCGGTGTAACCACTTTCGCCTCTGGACGTTGCGTGGCAATAATTAAATGGATACCCGCCGCTCTCGCCATTGAACCTAATCGTTTGATACTTAATTCTAAAGCATTGCGGATATCTTTTTCGGTCATAAAGTCAGCATATTCGTCAAAGATGCAGACAAGACGAGGTAAAGGTGGGTTATTCTGTTGATTATAAGCATCGAGGTGAGAACATCCGGCTTGCTCAAATCGCTGATAACGCCGTTCCATTTCTGTGACTAAACTTTCCATCAAAGCGATCGCATCTTCGCTATCCTTAACGATAGGAGAGTACAACCAGGGGATTTGCTCGAATTCGGGAAAGGTGACACGCTTGGGATCAACCAGGGCGATTTTAAGCTGTTGGGGCGAATGGCGATAGAGTAAGGATAACAGGAGCGATCGCAAAAATTCACTCTTCCCGCTTCCAGTTGTTCCCCCCACCAAAAAGTGACAGGTATTCGCATCCGATAAGTCGGCTTCTACGAGTTTCCCATCTAAATCCACACCAATGGCAATTTTTACGGGAGCCTGCGTTGGTGTTGTCTGGGGTGTGATATAATCCTCAAGCCGCGCTACTTGTCGATCTGGACGCGGTAAATCAACGCTGACATAGCCAGGTTGGGGCGCAATTAGGGGAGGATGAGTAATCCCAAGCTGTACCTGTAAATCAGCCGATAATCTCAGCAACCTGTTAACCGTTACCCCCAGACTTGGTCTCAGTTTTACCCGGATAAAGGCGGGACCAACGGCGGTTCCCACACAGGTAACGTCTATTTTAAAGGATTGTAACGTCTCAACTAACCGTTGCGCGATCGCATCACTGTTCGTAGTAAGCGCTTTAGCGCCATCATCGTTCGTAGTAAGCGCTTTAGCGCCATCAGCCTTTGTCGTAGACGCTTCAGCACCATCAGAAGTCCCCTCATCTTCCCCTTTCCTGGGCTGTGTATCTGTACTCCTGACTTCAAAGTACGTTTGACAGGTTTCCTGTTGAGGACATATATCACACAAGTGAGTATTCGACGTGAGCGGTGGCGGATTTGAATGAGTCTGTTGCCAACTCACCCAGTCTTGCATTTGCTGTAACTTATGGGGAATCAACTCATGAACAGCTATTTCCAACTGTTCCCAAGAATAAGCATACTCCTTAAATTCTGGGAGAACACAATACACCGCTGAATCAACCAGCACTCCTTTCGTTTTTTGTAGCATATAACCATAGAGTGCCACTTGAGCTAATTGCGCTGATGGGTCAACAGGTTCGTAGGTTTTATAATCAATTAAACAGAGACGATTGCGTTCAAAATTAAACACTAAACTATCAAATCGACCCGTCACCTCCTGGGTTCTCCCATTGGGGATAGGAAAGCGATAACTCAGCTTATGTTCTTCCAGAATAAAGGTTTGATTAATCACCGTTTGATGCAAACAATAGCGGCGATTTACCACTAATAATTCGACCCAACGCTGAATTAGAGCGGTTAAGCCTTGCCACAGCTTTGGCAATACCGTCGCCATTTCGGAATGGGATTCGATGTAGGGAAAAAATACCTGTTGATAGAATAACTGCTGCATCCCCATGGTGACAGCTTCGCTATTTAATTGATCAGCGGACGGTTCTAATAAGTCGGAAAAGTGGTGATTTTCTTGAGCGAGTTTGATAAATTGTTGGGCTAAGGTGTGAAAAGCGGTGCCAATTCCGATAGATTGACCGGGTGGGATAAATAGAGTGTTACCATCAAAGTGTTGTTTTAAATAGAATAAACGCGGACATTCAAACGCCACGCGCACTTTAGTTGCACTGAAGGGAGGATGTTCTGCTGTTTTTGTTTGTCGCTTTGGTGTCATCACTACTGGGGGTGGAGTAGGCGGCTGTGTTAATTGTAATAAATGGTGATGCACATGAGCCAAATAAACCGTGTCCATTTTGGCATAGTGCAGTTGTTTGGCGGTGAGGGGGCGCTGTCCCCAATCACTGTTTTGTTCGGTTTTATCAACGTTGGTGAAGTGACAGAGTTCAACAGCGAGGGTTTTGAGTTGTTTGTTGGAGACTTGCAGGGGATTTTGGCGGGAATTTCTGGTGAGTTTCCGGACGAGTTTGAAGGTACAGGTGATATTTTGGGCTTGTTGGCTCCCGCCGAGAAATCTTAGATCAAAGCTGGCGTTGTGAAAGACTTTCTCAATGTCGGGATTAACCATAATCTGAGCGACGAAATCCTTGACTAGGTAAGGGTTATCTAGGACATCAAGGATATAGGCGCGATCGCCGGTTCTGTCTGTGGGATCGGCTAATATTTGAATTAGGGAGAGTCTGGGGTTTGATGTGTGCCAGTCGGCGACTTCTGTGTCTAGCCAGAGAATTGGATAGGTGGCGAGTTGGGATATAATTTGGCGGATTTCATTGGGGGTGGTGAGGTACATGGGAGGATTTTTTTAAACGCAGAGTAACGCAGAGGTAAACGCAGAGGGCGCAGAGGGGTAAGTGGGGTTTAGTGTTGCTCTATTTGGGTTAGAAATGTTGACGTTGCTGAGGACGAGTTTTGAGTCAGGATTATTTAGGTTGGGGGGATGTGTTGTTTTTGATTGGGGGTTTCCAGCAGACGGATTGATCTTGGGGTTTAGCGTCAGGGGGGATGAGGGTGATTTGGTTTTCTTGACAGAGTGTCTGAATTTGCTGATTGATTTGGGATTTATCGATATGGGAGAAGTCTTGCAGGGTTAAATCAACTAATTTTTGCCGTCCAATCATAAATTGGGTTTTGACGAGGTTTAAGAGGAAGTCTTTAATTTTTTCTAAATCGGGATCAGGCTTAATAATGGGTTTAGATACAAGTCCTAAATCTTGTAACAATGGACAATTCTGTAAAACGTGAGATTGTCGAATCAATTGTTCTAGCGTAGGGAGAGTGAGGGTTTTCTGGTTAATGACTAATTCCCCAGCACCGGCGGAGTTGACTAAAAGCTGATAGGTTCTCAGGTAGTGGATAGAGTCGAGATGGGGGGTAAGATGACGATGGGGCTTACCGTTGAAAAGTCTCTTAAACAGTTGATATCCTCTATTCTTGGCTTGACCCAGTTTTTCGGCTCGAATCAGAATCAGAGTATCACAACAGTTTCTTCTCAGGTTTTTTTCGCAGGCGTTCATCGCTGCATTGAAGCTTGTCATGTTGGGTTCTTCGTTCCAGAAAATTCCTAGTCGTTCAGTTTTATCGGGATGCTGATAACTGAAGGAATAACTACTATACTTGGCATGATTTAAAAGATGAGGGTCAGTGTTGATCTGCAAGGCGTTCATTGCCTGTTGCAACATTTGTGTCAGATCAACCGATGAAAATTGACGAATTCGCTCGACTTTTTGTTGGGTTTTGTGGAATTCTTTAAGCCAAATTAATTTAAAAGTGGCAACGGCATCTTCTATTGGTGGTTTATGACCTAATTTATGTTCAATAAATAATTCTCCGCCAAGTCCTAATACATTTCGCAAATTGGCTCTACCCCCAGGAAATTTTTGCTCCAATGCTTGTTTCTGGAGAGGATAAAGGGGAGAGTCGGGTTTAGGAGTCGCTTGATCATGCAGGGAATAGAGTCGGGTTATCCAGAGGGCTTCAGCTTGTTCAAGGTTTATTGATTTTAGACGAACTTGTTTTTCAATTCCGGCTAAATCGGATTGTTCGAGACGTTCTTTACTCACCTTCCATTGATTCGTTACAATGCTGATAATAACCAGAATATTTTTAAGATATTGATTGTGGAACGTTCTATTAAGATTAAATAAGGATTGTAAGTTGGGAATTCCATCAGCAAACTTCGGTGTCATTTCCGCTTGATCGAAGCAGAGAACAATGGGTTTTGTCGATGCTGAAATTCTGCCAAAGTTGCCGATTATTCCCCGCGCGGCTTCTTCATTATCGATAGGCTGATTAACCCCTAATGCATTGAGGTCATCTCGATCTAAATTTTCTCCTCGCAACCAGTCACAAGCCAAAAAATATAAATCCTGATTCGTGAGACCATACAATACACCAAAGAAATCTCTTGCCTGATAAATACCCGAGGGATAAGTGCTTCTAAAATTGCGAATAAAAAGTCCTCGTTCCCCCAGGATTCTCTTCATCATGCTGCGATCTTTAAACGCTGATAGTCCTTTCAACCAAAGAATTAATTGAGAACTTTCTTGTCCTTCAGGCTTTTGCATCAGACTATCTACCATTTGGCGCAACGTATGTCGCCAAATATGCTGATTATCTGCCCAGGGATCAATATAGATAAAAAAAGCGTCAGGGTTAAGCTTTTTTTTAAGACGTCCTAATAAATAACTTTTCCCTGAACCCGAGTCTCCATCCAGTAATATCGTCCGTGTCCGCTGATCTCTGGCGACTAATCGGAGAACCTCAGTCACCTGAGTAATTGCTTCTTGGTGAATTGAATCAACTGTGGCGGCGACTTGTTGATCTTCTCGCCAAAAGTTTCCGGTTTTAAAGGTTACCGGATCAAAAGGGTTGACTTCTTGTTTTATAATTTCATCAATGTTTGCCATGATTATCTTTAGAAGTGATTACAAACAGAATTGGCGGGTATGGTGAAAAATGAGTCCGCTAGTTGACAATAATAAAAAATAAAGATCCGCCAATTTCTTGAGGAATCCCAGCTTGAAGTTGTTCTGAGGTATAGTGCATCGCCTCAACTAATGAACTCAACTCAATTTTGTCTTCCCGTTGCAAACGATAGAGGGCTTGATCTAAGTCATCCCTAGATAAGGGAGGTTGTAATTTCTGACGCAGATGAAAAATGGGTAAATAATTGTCGGTTCCTAGTTTTTTATCTAACTGCTGAATCAGTTGTAAAATTTCTGTATCTGTTGGTTTCTGGGTCAGTACAGGTTCTGAACTCAACGAAGGTTGGGGTTGGGTGACAGTTACAGACGGATTCACTTGACTCGGAAGTGATTTTCGCAAAAACAGCAGATAATTCCCCAGCAGTTCTAAGCTAATTACTGGATTTGTGCCTTTTTTCGGGATATAATCCTCTCGTAGCTGATCGAGTCCGCGCTGAGTCATCCACACTTCAGCCTTTTGGCGTTTCAGTTGTTTTTCGACTTCAATGAATCCCCGTTCATGGAAGCGTTGTAAAATAGCATCGCGTTCGGCTGACTTCAACGACTTGATATCGATTTTGCTGGGTTTAACTTTTCCCGATGCTTTACCGATACTGTTGAGTACCCTAAGTTCACTGGGAGAGAGGGGAACTTGATCCGGTTCCACATTCAACAGAGCGCGACCGGGTGGTAAAATTTTAACCGATGCGATTTCACGGGAGAAATCGAGCCAACCCCGGGTTTCTAAATCGCGGACAAGTTTGTTTTTGCCTTTGATACTATTGAATGGTTTTGCCGACAGTGGAGAACGGTAGTCCGGACATCCTAGCAGTTTCAGGAGAAATTTTAGCTCCTTGGTTTCCATGGAAATGCTTAACCTCATCTATCGTTAATTCTACTTTAGCTTGAGGGGTGATCGCAACGGCAAGGGTATCAACGTCTTCATCAGTTAGGTTTGTAGTCAGCACTTTAGTGCTAGCAGCGCTGAAGCGCTTACTACAAACTGTGCGATCGCACGCTTCATTCGCCAAGAACTCTCAACCCGCTTCTCGCACCTGATCCGTATAATCTTTGGGACGCATTTGACGAAATAGTTGCAACGCTGCTTGGCGCAAACTGAGGGGTAAATAGGATAAAATTACTCCCAATTGCGCTTTCCGAGAACTGCCAATAATCTCCGCCACCTCTTGCAACATTTGACGCCCCTGAACCGTATCCCCATTTTCAATTAATCGTAATCCCAAAGCCTCTTTTGTCCATGCCAATTTTTGTATCCGTAGTTTCTCTAATTCCTGATCGGGAAATCGATAACTATCAATACAAAAAACCTTCGCCTTCAAAAAATGCAAATTCTGTCTTAAACTCGTCTGTCCCCCGTGAAACCGATACTCCATCAAATACTCTGGCAAAAAATACCCCTGCTTCCCCGCGATCGCTAATCGTACCAGTAAATCAAAATCCTCGCAGCCATCGGCTTCTGGGCGCATATAGTCCACATCCTGCAAACAGGCGCGACGAAACAATGTCGAACCCACCTGCAAACTCTGATATTGAAACGTTTGCCGCATTAAATCAGGAATTATACCGGGCTTCAGCTTATCTTTGCCCCATTTCGCCGCATTCTCTTTCGTCGCCGACTCCACGCGATTGCCGTTTTTATCAATAACCCAGTGATTCGTACAGACAAAATCAACACGGGGTTCCGTCTCTAAGACAGCCACCGTTTTTTCTAGGAACTCCGGTGTTAGGGCGTCATCATCATCAAATTTGATAAAATAGTTTCCCTGTGCAGCATCAAAACCAGAACGCATATTTTTACTGCGCCCTATATTCTTAGCATGGCGGATATAGCGAATTCGGGAATCATTCCACTGACTGACAACCGTCGATGTCTCATCAGTTGAGCCATCGTCGCAAATAATTAACTCAAAATCTTTATACGTCTGACTCAGAACACTGTTGACTGACTCAACTAGATAGTTGGCACGATTGTAAGTAGGTATACAAACACTAACTTCAGACATAATAAATAGGCTTAGCTAATTCGCCAATGAACAGTAAATAGGGAACAAAAAATAGCTGATCTTGTCTTAGTCAATCACTTTATATGTATAAAATTGCTGACCTCAATCCACTTCTTACCTTAATTTAAATAGTATTAAGAATATCGACAAGTCTGCGCCTAAAAAGATTATCATTCTGGTGATACCAGTCACGAGCCTTATCCCCTAAGCTTTTTTTAGTCAGATAATCCATTCCTAAAACTTCGTTTACCTTTTGTTCTAATGCCTGGGTATCAACGTGATAATTGATACCCAGACACTGAACACTCGTCAGACAATAATCCACTAAAATTCCTCTATCAGGTGCGATCAATTCATTCATCGGTGGTGCATTAGTGGTAATCGTTACTGAACGACAGCTCATCGCTTCGGCAATTAAATGACCAAAACCCTCTGCTTCTGAAGGACACAGGTGAATACCATGACTGTTCTGATAGTCCCTTAATATTTTATCATCCAGATAGTGAGTAATATACTCAATATTAGTTGTACTCATTGAGTCAGGCTCTTGCCAATTCCGCCGGATAGTCAGGGGGGGCCACTCTGGATGACGCCGCCAGAGGTTGATAATGATATCTGTGCCTTTCTGAGCGCTTTTACCTGCCAGATGGAAAAATTTATCGTAATTTTTGCTGGATTGAGGGTTAAATCGGTCAAGACTCGTAAAGCCAATAAATTCAGTCTTGCAGCCTAACTTATCAAAAATAGCTTGCGCGAATTTGGTTTTACAAAGGATGTAGTCAAACTGATTTAAAAAAGGACGCCAGTCGTCTCGTAACCATTCCTGATTGGGAATTAGGCAATTGAGGTGAGCATACGGAAACCAAGCGGGGATGACATATTCAAGAAATAAATTAATGTCATAAGGAGGATTTTTGTTTATCAATTCGCTGGTAAACCGATTGACGTAGGTTGATAGACGCTGAATTTTATGGTCAAGTGTAGGTTTGCCGACTTCAAACACAGTAACCTTGAAATTAGCTTTTTGCAAGACTTCCCTGAGAATACTCGCGTCTCTACTTAAACCAAACTTATTATCAACCAGGATTATATTGACACGCTTCATGCCCACTCCAATAACCATCAATTAATAGTAATTTAGTATTGCTTTTGAAATAAACGATAAAATTTTACTTTGACCGTTTTAACAAATTCTTTAAGCTTGCTTGTCTGTTCGTCTAGCCAATTGGGAGGATGCAGTGTCTTAGGCTTCTGCTGAGGAGCTTGGTAAAATCGGTAATGTAAAAACTCATCTTTATACGGTATTTTAACATCTTGCCCTTGACTCAGACGCGCAAAATCTTGAGACGAGTAATTCATATAGTGAATCCGGTGAATAGGTTTTAATCCTTGCTTATTATAAAGAATATGATCAATCTTAACAAAAGAATCGGCACCAGCACAGTTACCCGTTCGCTCTTGGGGATTATCGCTAAGGGTAAAATTAAACAATGAATAATCACACCGAAGGGTCATATAATTAAACAAATTGACCTCCCCCCCACCAGTCATCCCCATTTATCCATTTAACTTCATTCTGTTCAATTAAAAGTTTCTTGAGTCGCTCGATTGTATTGGCATCAAAAAAGCCTCGTTTAGAAGCAAAAAAACTTCCGCAATGAAGTTTTGGACGAATCTCGGCTTCTGAGTAACGACCAGAGGCTTCAACAATAGAAATATTTAACGCTGCCACATCGGTTGGCTTACTATGTTCCCAATCATCAAATACAAAATCATACTGATATAGTTTGTCAAACACACTATCCAGTGACTTCATAGCTAAACTGTCAGCATCATAGAATACAAACTTGTCAAAATAACCATCAAACGCAGCAAATTTTCTCTGCAAATGACCGCCATACCAGCGAGGACGTTTAACATACTGTTGACCAGCCCGAGGATGTGCCGCCCAAATCTGATGGGCAAAGGCTTCCCAACGCTGAATAGAGTCCCAATTATCAAACAGGCTGACGTTAGGTCTAGCGTTTAACTCTTCCTCCACTCGATTAAGTTGAGTATCATAGGGAATAACGCAAACGGGAATATCTGGACTCACATTCGCCTCAATGCTATTGAGCAAGGCAACGAGTTGGTCATATACAGCATCATTGGCTAAGGTATAAATACCCATGCATTGCATACAGGAACATCCCACATTTTAGGGTTTCTCAAAAGCTTAACTCATTCAATGTAAAATGGCAGGACGGCTGGGATAACGGATTAGACAGAAAGCTGTAACGGATGGCGAGAGGGGTGACATAAAACGCAAACCATAAACCATAAGACAACCTACTTAGCTTAATCAGATGACTCTTAATCGCACCACCGATAGCCAACCCCATCCCTCCTTTGTCCCCAAGGTATCCGTCGTTGTCCCCATCTACAACGGTGCAGCCGATATACCCGACTTAATCCAGTGTCTCTTCTCACAAACGTACCCCAAGGATCAGGTAGAATACCTCCTCGTAGACAATAATAGCCGCGATCGCACTCCTGACATTCTGCACCAAGCCGCTCAAGATGCCAAAGCTCAAGGTATCACGCTTCACCCCCTCACCGAAAACCAGATTCAAAGTTCCTACGCGGCTCGCAATACAGGCATAAAAGCCTCCACTGGTGAAATTCTAGCCTTCACTGATGCCGATTGTCGCCCCCTTTCCCAGTGGTTGAGTCTCTTAGTTCAACCCTTTGCCAATCCTCAAATCGGATTAGTTGTCGGGGAAATTTCTGCTTTACCCGGTAAAACCCTGCTCGAAAAACATGCCGAACGTCAAGAAACATTAAGCCAAAAAAATACCCTTGATCACCCATTTTATCCCTACGGTCAAACCGCCAACTTAGCCATTCGTCGCCAAGCCTTACAAGAAGTCGGCTTATTCCGTCCCTACATGACAACCGGAGGAGATGCTGATATTTGTTGGCGAATTCAGCGCCAGACTCAATGGCAACTCGACTTTGCCGAAAAAGCCATTGTCCAACACCGCCACCGCACGAACCTAAAGGAATTTCGCAGCCAATGGCAACGCTATGGGCGTTCTAATAAATACTTACACGAACTGCACGGCGTCGAATTGCAACCAAAATTAACCTCAAAAAAATCGTTCTATTTAATCAGTCGCTGGTTGCTCAAGGAATTGCCAGTAACCAGCGGACAAGTTATTGCCGGAAAAGCCTCTTTGGGGGATGTACTAAAAACTCCCATTAATCTGTACGGCGCTTGGTATCGTGACCTCGGACAACAACAAACTTACCTGGATAAAAAAGTGAATGAAATTGAGTGGCTGTAAAGAATTTTTGAATTTTTAAGGGTGTAGGGGCGGATTTTACCATTATCGTTACTTGCAACCCAGATGTGACTAAACCCGCCCCCTCTGAATGACAGCGTAACGCCGATTTGCCGATGCGCTGAATCTTGTGTTACCGAACAATTGGGTCTAAAGCCTCGTCTTTTAGGACGACTTTGTGTTAGAATTAGCTTAGAGGAAAGGGTATTAAACCTCTATAAAAACCCAGAGCCGAGAGGCATCGCACCTTGAAAACTAGGCTTAGAGGGTTCTGTACAGGAAGGCTTGTACAGGTAAAAAGTCTAAGCAACAAGCACCAGAAAACACATTCTTTCTTGTTTTCAATAGTACGATAGGGCATATCGAAACTAGCTTCTGCAATGGAGCAAAACGCTTCTGGAGAGATGTTCCTCTGGTATGAAATAGGACCCCTGTTTCATAGTTAAGAGCGCTCGATGAAAGAAGAATCCTCACGCCTTCAGGCTGAGGAGTGTCAAAACAGAGCTGTTTAGACTCCCTAGCAACGACTCACCCCGACAGTTATGCCAACGCCTCAGATTGCCGCGATTATCTGTACTCACAACCGAGATGCTTATCTAGGCGCTGCCATCGATAGCCTATTAGCCCAAGAGTGTGATAATTTTATCGTCGTAGTGGTCGATAACGCCTCTAGCGATCGCACTCGTGAGATTGTTGAAGCCCGTATCTCTCATCCTCAGCTCAAATACGTTTACGAACCCGTCATCGGTCTTTCCGTTGCCCGTAACACTGGCGCAAAGGAAACCACTGCTCCCATTCTCGCCTATTTAGATGATGATGCCGTCGCCAGTCCCCAATGGTTGAGCGTTCTCCTAGACGCTTATCAACAGAATGAACAATTAGCAATCGCTGGCGGGAAAGTCACCCTAATTTGGCCCCCCGGCGTCGAACCTCCTAGCTGGATATCCCCAGAACTCGCTGGCAATCTGGGACTGTATGATCTCGGAGATACTGTTGTCTATATCCAAGAACCTGGTTTAACGCCCAGAGGCTTAAATTACTCCATCCGGCGTACCTTCTTAGAACAAATTGGTGGCTTTGATCCTAACCTAGGACGTCAAGGTAAAAAATTATTATCCAATGAAGAATTATACATGACCGAACTTGCCCTCAAACAAGGCTGGCAAGTCGCCTATCTTCCCGATGCATTAGCCGCCCATAACGTCGCCCCAGAACGCCTCAAAGCAAGCTGGTTTTTGCAGCGTAGCTGGTGGCAAGGGATTAGCGAATGTTATCGCGAAGAAGTCGCAGGTCGAACTGGGGTACGTCAGCTAGGACGAGGAGGAGAACGCATAGCCCGAGGACTCTACAAATCCGCGAAACATTTGACTGACCCAGCCAAACGGTTCGATAATCTAGTTTATGCTTATGGGCAGATTGGTTATCTAAGCGCTGCCATTCAAGCTATGCTAATCAAACCCAAAGATGAGGGCTGAATTATGAGGGAGCTGGGGAAGCTGGGGGAGCTGGGAAAGCTGGGGGAGCTGGGGAAGCTGGGGAAGCTGGGGAAGCTGGGGAAGCTTAGGGAGATAGAAGACAAAATTTCTATTCCCTATCCCCTGTTCCCTGTTCCCTGTTCCCTGTTCCCTGTTCCCTGTTCCCTGTTCCCTGTTCCCTGTTCCCTGTTCCCTGTTCCCTGTTCCCTGTTCCCTGTTCCCTGTTCCCTGTTCCCTGTTCCCTGTTCCCTGTTCCC
>NZ_JAVJQN010000209.1:0-30933 GCF_040218245.1 Coleofasciculus sp. E1-EBD-02
CGTACAGAATTAGGTTCGGTCAAGCTAACTGTAAAAAGCCGAAACGCCCTATTTTTCGTTCTCACTCTTCCTTATCTACTGGTCTACCTGTCTTCCTTGTCTTACCTGAACCCCAATCTTAAAAAACCTACCCTTGTGAGCCCCTACATACCCTCGTTTTTGAGCAGATTTAATAACGGTTGTGCCATCCAATTTAAACCAACTTTAAGCTGATGGTCTAGGGTGGGCATACGATAAAGATAGGCAAGACGCCGCGCTAGGTGGGCGAAGACCCCATCAAGTTTTAATCCTAACCCCGTCAGTGTGGCGTTGTCTGTCCCTAATGTCATCATTTCGCCTAAATGCTGGTAGCGGAAGGGGAGTAAGGGACGCCCGGTTAGAGATGCCCAAATATTCCAAGCGGCGTAATCGGCTTGCTGGAAGGCAGATTGAGCCGTATTGGGGACTTGTTGACCGGTGATGTCTCGACAATCGGCTAGATCCCCTAGGGCATAAAGTTCTGGATGGTCAACCACTTGTAGAGTTGGGGTGATCATCAGCTGACCCCGGTGGTTTTGTTTAAAGGGGAGCGATCGCACGACGGGGGCGATTGTGGTACCAACTGCCCATACTACGATATCTACTGGAATGGTATCCACCTGTCCTTTGTACAGCAGAGAAATGGTATCAGCGCTGATCGCATCTACCGAGGTGTCTAGGTCGATCCATACCTTTCGTTCATTTAACGCATTCTGTGAGGCTTCACGGTTAAATTCGGGAGAGGTTTTCAGAATCATCTCACCTTGTTCAATTAACCGGATGCGTCCGCGTTCTCCTAATCGTTCAGCAAGTTTGCAGGCGAGTTCCACGCCACTGTATCCACCACCGACAACCGCGACACGAATTTTTTCCTTGTCAGATTCTTCGAGAATGCGTAACCGTTCTTCTAAACGATAAGCATCTGCGATCGCCCGAAACGGAATCCCATGTTCAGCGACACCGGGGACGCTTTCCATCGGTGTAACTCCACCTAAGGATAAAACCAAGCGATCGTAAGCAAACTCTACGCCATCCTGCAATTGTACCCGCTGTTGCTCACTATCAATACCCATCACTGTCGCTTGGGTGAAGCGCACTCCTGTATTTGCCAGGAGTTCTTCAAAGGGTGGGGCAATTTCCCAGGTTTGCAGTTCACCTGTCAGGAGTTCGTACAGCAGGGGCATAAATACGAAGCGATCGCTTTGATCAACAAGTATAATTTCTGGCTGCTGTGACGTTTCCCAAGGGAGTTGGCTTAAGCGCAGGGCAGTATAAAGCCCCCCAAAGCCTCCACCGAGAATACATAATCGGGTTGTTTGGTCACTCATTGTTGAATGGGCGGATTATCCGTGGTAGGGGAACTTCCTTCCAGGATAGCAAGAGGCAGTGTAGAGACGTAGCATGCTACGTCTCTACAATCCTTTAGATATCGCCGCGAATTTCTTCAACTACGCCATCTCGTAGGAGAATTTCGACCTGCATTTTGCGAACTAGGTTATCTCCGGCTTCAACGCGGAAGAAGCTTTCGATTTGACCTTGATTGACTTCTTGGTCAAGTTCGAGCATCTGTACCTGTTGAAGTTGCTGGAGTTGCTGGTTTTTTTGCTCAAGCAGCTCACTTTTCTTTTGATTGACCTGCAATTGAATACTTTCGATTTGCTGCTTGACTTGAGGACCCGGAGGATTCACACTTTGCTTTTGAATTTCCGCGATCGCCCGTTGCCCTTGCATGTCCAACTGTTGAAGTTGAGAGTCCAGTTGGTTAATTTGTCCCTGGAGTTGTTGTTGTACCTCCTCCTTCCAGCGGGGTGTGACAATGGCTTTAATATTAACCGGTCGCTTCAAGAGTAGGTTGGATTGAGATTCTTTGGATTGAGATTCTTCTGTAGGCATATAGGTATTTCTCAGTAGGTCTGATACGTGACTATCCTCCCACACCCAATCAAAGATTATGGTGTGGGCTTCCAACATCGCTGTTAGACATTGCTGCCCTGCGCCACTTATCTAGGATCAATGCCCCCGACAGCCCGACTTGACAGCCAATTTCTTTCCCCCAGAGTCCCTGGGTACTCAGTTGCTCATCGCCTCGGTTACAGATTTCCTGTGCTGAGGCTACATCTCTATCGACCTCATACTTGCATTCTGGGCAACTATGCCATCTATCCGACAGTTCCTTTCTGACTTCAATACGGCAGTTTGGGCAATGGCGTGGGACTTATTGCCTCCCCCAATCCCCCACCGCAAGTTAAAAAGGTAAGGGTTAATCCGACTAACAGGATAACCCAAAGTTTAGGGGCATAATCATGTTAAGAGCAACAGGCAACTTGCCAGCAGACTCTTTCACCCTATTTCCCCGCAATAGGGGCGAACATCCCGTTAATGATATCGCGATATCGTTGAGTAACAACGGGTCGCCGGATTTTCAGTGTTTGAGTCATCATGCCATTTTCTATGGAAAAGGGTTCTGAAATCAGCGCAAATTGACCAATTCGATCATCAGGGCGATAACCGGGTCGATTTTTGACTTCCCGGTTCAATTCTTGCCGGAATAGGTTCTGCACCTCTTTACTGTTCAGGTCAATACCCGTCCGGAACGACTCGCTTTCCTCCTTCGTATCGGAGTTGGGCAAGTTTAGGGTAACATTTTCAGCGGCTGCCCACTGTTGCAGGGCGTCCAGATTCGGCACAATTAACGCACCGAGCGATCGCTGATCTTGACCCACTAGCATAATTTGGTCAATATAAGGACTTCGCAGACAGGCATCTTCAATCGGTTGCGGCTCAATATTTTCGCCGTTGGTCAATACGATGGTATCTTTTGCCCGTCCTGTCAAGACTAAATCATGGTTGGGCGTCACCCATCCCAAATCTCCGGTATCAAACCATCCCTCGGAATCAATGGCTTTTGCCGTTGCCTCTGGATTTTTATAGTAGCCTTGCATCACTTGGGGACCTTTCACCAAAACTAACCCCTGTTCGCCTGTGGGCAAGGGTTTGCGGGTTTCTGGATCAACAATGCGAATCTGGGTTCCGGGCATGGGGAGTCCGGAGGAACGGCGCAGATTCCGTTCCATTCGGCGAACATTCGTCACAGGAGAGGTTTCAGTAAGTCCATACCCCACCAGAATCTCAATCCCGGCAATTTCAAAGAAGTTTTCTAAATGCATTGCCAGGGAACCTCCACCACTGATAATGGTTTTGATTTGACCCCCGGTTGCCGCCCGCACGGTTTGATAAATGAGTTTGTCGGCTAATTTATGGGCGGGTAACAGGAGTGAGGCTTGGATGCTGGCGCTGAGGCGTTCCAGGGGACTAGAGTTAAGCTGGTTCAAGTCTAACCCTTGAGCGATTCGCCGCGCTTTAATATAGCGCTGACTGATATCCAGTAAGGTGAACACTAATTTTTGCTTATTCGGTGGTTGCTCCCGAAACTGCTTTTGTACCCCGTCATAAATCGATTCCCACAGCCGAGGAACGCCGATCATGTAGATGGGTTTAAAGGCTTTGAGATCGGCTTTGACATGGCGAATCGTGGTGTAAATTTGGGTACACCCTTGAGACAGGAGGAAGTATTCAACGGTGCGTTCGTAGACATGCCACGTTGGTAAAATACTCAAGATGCGATCGCCTCCTTTGGGTTGGAGGACGATACCAAAGGTCGTCACTTGATGCAGCAGGTTACCATGGGTTAACATCACCCCCTTGGGTTTCCCGGTGGTGCCGGATGTGTACATTAAGGTGGCGAGGGTTTGACGGGTCGCCTGAACGGGTTGTAGAGTTGCGTTTGACCCCAGAGTCATCACCTGAGAGAAATTAAGCACCTTTAGCTTGTCTTCAGCAGGTGGTTCTTCATCGGAGAGTAAGATCACAAACTGAATGGGTAAGTCGTCAAGATGAGGTCTGAGTTTGGTCAGTGTCTTGGTATCTTCGACAACTAACGCAATGCTGCCACTGTGTTCTAATATATACCGCAATTCTTCGGGATCAGCTTGGGCGCTACGAACCACATTTGCCGCTCCAGCCGTCATGATCCCCTGATCGGCAATTAGCCAACGAGGGCTGTTATCGGCAATTAAGGCGATACGGGGCGGAAGTTCCGAGGATTCCTGTTCCTGCTTGATCACCGGATTATCAAACAAGGTTTGTAATCCCGCCGCCAATTGTTGAATCTGGCGTACCAACTGAGTGTACGTGAAGATCACCTCGGGTTGGACATGGGGATCTCTGAGGGCAATAATCTGTCCAAATCGCTGCGCCGCGATCGACCAAATTTCTGGCAGAGACTGGATAGAGGAATAGTCAACTAGGTGCTTGAGCAGGTTACGCTCTTGGGGACTCATCGACAACGACATAGAATTAGTTGGTTTTGTGTTTAACATCTATTACAATTGCTGGTTTTTTTTACCATACTCTTTTGAAGTGAGGCAGAATAGGGGTTTCAGGTGGACAGAATCTCTTCTGTCTGTCATTATCGTGTCTTCCTATCCCCCATCTTTCCACCTCCTGAAAAATTGCCACAAACGATGTCGGCAAGGCTGAGGTTTTAGTAGGCGAGGAATTTTCTGCTTAAAAATCGGGGGATATCACAGGAGGATTCAGGATCATCTATTGTTCAAAGGGGGAAGAGTATGAAACTTTTGGTTGTTGAGGATAATCCTACCTTAGCCAAAACCATTGTGGCAGGATTAACCCAACAAAATTATGTTGTTGATCTAGCCCAGGACGGTGAGACGGGGTTGGACAATGCTTTAGCCTATGACTATGATCTGATTCTGCTTGATATTAATTTACCCCATTTGGATAGTATTAGTCTTTGTCGCCGATTGAGACAAGCCGGAAATACCAGTCCGATTGTTTTATTAAGTGCATCAGTAGCAACGCAAGATATGGTGGCGGGATTAGATGCGGGCGCTGATGACTATATTATTAAACCCTGTCCCGTTGAGGGGTTAGCGGCTCGAGTTCGGGCATTACTCAGACGTAACCGGGATGCTAGTACCCCAACCTTGCAATGGGGAAATTTGGAAATCGATCCGAGTACCTGTGAGGTAACCTGTCAGGGACAACCCTTGCGTCTATCTCCTAAAGAATATGGTCTTTTATATTTGTTGATGTCATCTCCTACCCGGATATTTAGTCAAGATTATATTATCGAAAAACTGTGGGCGTTCGGAGATCCACCCAACCGAGAAACGGTTAAGGCACATGTTAAAGGATTACGACGCAAGCTCAAGAAAGCGGGTGTAGGTGACATTATTGAAACTGTGTATGGGTTCGGTTATCGTTTGAAGGAGCTGTGTGAACTGCAAACGGCGTCGTCTAAGCTTAACCCCATTCTGGAACGGTTTGTGGCAATGCGCCAGATGGAGTATTTAATCCTTAATCCTGATTTAACCATTCGCGAGATTTCTGATCAGGCTCAAAGGTTTTGTGATTTTCCTGAAAAATTAACCCTTGGCAAATCGGTCTGCATTAGTTTTCCAGAGTTGATTGGTTTAGACGATATATTATTGGATGTTTTGGCAGGAAAAACAGAAGATTTTAGGTTGGAAGGTGTTGCGCGTTCCCATAATCCGCAACGACCGGAGTATATTGATATCTATAGTATGAATGTTGATAATCAGTTATTTCTGCTGTTTGAAGATGTCTCCCATGAAATGAGTTGGAAACAAACCGTTACTCAACAAGAAAATGAAACCTATCTTTTATTGGGGTTTTAATCTGGATGTCCCGTTTTATCAGACATCCCTGGTGTTGATGCCGAAAGCGATCGCTACTTGAGCCGAAACCTGAAATTCCTTTGGGTAGAGGATTTTACGGGTATGGGTGAGGAGGTGCGATCGCTCATTTCAGCTAGCGATCGCCTAAAACTCCTAGGGGAAACAGGTGGGATTAAGAGTGATCGCGATCGCTGATCCGGCTTGTATTTAATTCAGTGATATTCCACTTTAGAGTGATGAAAGACGTGGCAGATTCTCTTTATCCTTTAGGTGAAGCTAAAAGCAAAAACCAATGAATAAGAACATGAAAACCAGTATAATTTCAGGACTTACTCTAACATTAGTACTTGGTTGTAGCTCTTCCCCACTGTCTGCCAATGAATCTTTCTCCCAGCAAGCTAACACCCTCGACACGAATAGGGAAACAATTGCATCACAAGTAAGCCACACTAAGCAGACATCTCCTCCAGACTTCAATGATTATCCAGCAACCGAATCTTTCTCTGGTGATCCTGCACCCGTTGACTTAAGCAGTGACCCAGATGCTAGAAGATTCCGCACTGTTTTACGAGAGGGCGCACAAACCGGACCCAATTTTGCCGGAAAATATACGGTGGTGACTTGGGGATGTGGCACAAGCTGTCAATCCGTTGCCATTGTCGATGCTGAAACTGGCTCAGTTTATATGCCAGGTATTGTGGCTGAAGCGGGTGTGAAGCATAAGTTGGATAGTCGGCTACTCGTGGTTAATCCGCCAGAAAATACTCCGGGAAATAGACCCGATTGGATGGAAACAAGTTATTACGTCTGGGATGGTACAGAGTTAACGGAAGTTTCGACATCATCGTCATCATCGTCACGCAAAGAGGAGGTTGATGATTGGACAGATACCTTCTTTTATGCGGTTCATCCAGACATGAAAGGGAGGAGTATTGATCCTTCTCAAGAACTTTATGTTCGAGAATGGAATGCCCTGCGCGGGGTCGTAAAGAATTGGGTGGGGTGGATTGAAAGTAACTGTGGCTCGGCAAGTTCTGACCAGGATCAAGCTAGCGTGAACAATGTAAGTGTTCGTGATAAATTAGCTGATGCGGTTTTCTATGCTCGTCATCCTGAGTTAAATGGGCGTGAAATCCGCAGTGGAGAAACAGCTTTAGCGAATGAATGGAAATCAATTCATGATCGTATTTCTGGGGTTCTATTTTCAGGTTTTTGCTAAATAAGGCTTTGAGATAGGTGCTTTCGGACGGGGTGGAGAAAATACAGCTTATGGGTAATTTATAGGATGAGTTTTATTCTAGAATTTGCGTCGCTGTCGCGTACATCGAAGACTGGTTATCCCTGCGAGGCGACAGACGGAGGACTTCATTATATGGAACCCTGCGAGGAATAACGTCAATCAATGAATTCAGGCTCTACCGAGGCTAGGGGGGAGAACCAGCGAAATCATTACGAAAAAGGAGGAACGAATCAGACCGAATGATTAGGCAAAACTTCAGTTCAAAAAAATCAAAATTAATATTTAGCTGCCTATCTGTGGGAATTCTTAGCAGCGTAATTCCTTTAAGTTGGACTTTACCCGCCAATGCCCAAAATCTTATTCAAGATTATCAGCATCGATATATGGCTAATTCGAGTCAAGACACAACGAACAGCGTTGAGTTTAACTGTCAAAACATCCTAGCATCAGCTTCAAACTCCTCGACGGATGACTATGGACAAGCTGCATCAGAAGCGGCTTACTATAAGCTAGAACAGTATTCTCTTCAAGAACTGCCAACCCTGAATCAAGGTAGTGCAGGACAAAGAGTGAGACAATTGCAACTTTTTCTGGAAGATCAAGGCTACTATGACACAACCAGAGAAGACCTTTCAATTGATGGCATTTATGGCAAGGGAACCGCTAGTGCGGTAGAACAGTTCCAACGCATTCATAATTTGAGTAATGACAGTATCGTAGGTTCCCAAACCTGGCAAGCTATCATCAATCGAATCGAGGAAATTTTATCAGTTCCACCGTCTCAACGGCATACTCTGAGTAGCTATTTACCAGAACTTTGTCGGCGGGTTCAATTTCTATCTGATATCTATAGTGATAATCGTAGCCAAGCTGAAGTCGAGGCAATTCGCCAATACCGCCAAACGTGGCAGAGTCAGTATGATGAGCGAGCCAAATTTTTGGGTCATTGGTATGGACCTTTTGGTGTTGCCATTACTCTAATTCCGACTTCTAATCCTAATCGCGTCTGTTTGCAATATCAAGATGAGTATGGTGCAGGGGTAGAATCAGCAGAATTCAGAAACAATAAACTACTCTGGAAGGATCACGTTATGTTACTCATGCAGGACAGATTAGTATTAGTTTGGTACGGACAAGGTAAAATTGATGCGAAAGTGGATGTCCAAGACTTTCCTTCGGCTAAGATTCCGGCGACAGTCCGCGATGAGTCATTCCAAGAGCAATACGAACAGTTAGGATGTCAAGGATGGAATTAGTGAGTTACTCTAAATCCCCGACTTATCCAAGAAGTCGGGGAGCTTGTTTGGATATATAGCAACCGCCATAGCGGTTAGGACACATCATTTAGTAGAGACGTTGCATGCAACGTCTCTACAACAGTTCGGAACGTCCTAATCGATGTGTCTACTGCTCTAATTTGCAATCTGCTATAAAAAATTGGTCTTGTGGGAAAGAACAAGACCAACTTAAGACAGAAAAACTCCGTTTGAGATTAACGGAATGCTTATTGATTAACTTCTGATTGATTAAGAGGGGATATCTTCCAGGGCTAAATCGAAGGTAATCTCATGAACACCAGGAATGTCTTTAATCTGCTCAATGTATTTACGCGCCGTTGCTTGGTCTTTAACCGTTCCGGTGAGTCGAACCGCACCACTCGCAACGCCAGCGACTAGGTTCTCAGAAATATCGGACTCAATCTTATCCTGAATCTGAGAATCACTCAGTTCCTTTCCACCTCGGCTCGGTTCAACATATTCAATTCCTTGATACTGACTCCCTGCTGCAGAGGTAGTCACTTTTTCATTGTTGGGTTGTTGACTGCTTTGAGAGGAATCAACAGCAGCTTGAGGGGGTGCAGCGAAGGCAGGAAAAGCACTATTAAATGTAAAGATGGCAACACCCAGCAGCATCATAGCTGAGCGGAACAGGCGATTCGGCTTCACGAGAACAAGACTCGCGATCGCCAAGGTAGCGATGATCATTAATAAGTTGATCATATCCATAACTATCATTTTCTCCGTACACTACAGCTAACATTACCGACTGCTGCCCAAATAGGCTTCATTCTACAGTCATAAATTACTTCTCTATCCCAAGATAGATACGAAATTAAGGAAACAGGGATATGGGAGAACTCCTGGAGACGCGCCCTGACGTAGAGACGTTGCATGCAACGTCTCTACATCTTTTAAGCAACGCCTAAAGCGCCTGCACCTGCGGAAGCCAACGCCGAAACCAGCGCTGTACCAAACAGCCACCAAGCAGCCGTCGCGGCGGCTTTGCGAGTTTCCTCTGCTTGGCGTTGGGCTTGATGCTTGACCTGTTCTAGGCGCAGTTGGGCTTGTTGTTGAATCCGTTCTGCCCGTTGTAGCAAACGAGTGCGAACCTGCTCAATCTGACCAATCATCCGATTAGCATCGGCTTCGGAGATATCGTCACGGGAACTGATAATAGCGACAAGGGTATCGCGATCAAACTGAGACAAGCGATCGCGCAGTGCATCAAACCCCGCTTCTGGGTCATCAAACAACGTCCGCACATCTTGCTTGATGCCATCATAATTCAGTTCAGGACGCTCTAAGCTATTCAGGTAGTCGCGAATGCGCTCAAAAATACCGTCAATAATCGACTGGATGCGATATTGCACCGTCCGGATTTGGGCGATCGCTTGATCGCGCACCTTCAGGATTTGATCGACAATCTGGTTAACATCTTCTTCTGAGATATCCTCCCGTTGGGATAACAGCGCCACCAGCGTCGAGCGATCAAAGTGGGACAAGCGTTCTTGCAGACTCGACATCCCAGCACCGGGTTCATTCAGCAACATTTGCATATCCCGTTTAATTCCTTCGGGATTCAGTTCCTCTTTACCCGTCGAACGTAGGTAATCCTCAAAGGCGGCTTGGAAATCTTGGGCGGTTTCCTGAGTGCGTAGCGCCCAGCGTCGGGGGGCTTTGGCGATACGGCGCAGGGTGGAAAGCACTTGATCAATGATCTGGTTAACGTCTTGTTCACTCAGATCATCCCGTTGGGCGAGTAACTGTACCAGGGTATCGCGATCCATTGAGGCTAACCGCTTTCTGATTAAGCGGGTTCCATGCTGTGGATCATCCAGCAGTTTGGTTAAATCACGCTGAATCCCGTCTGGATTGAGTTCTGGCTTCCCGGTGTTCCGCAGATATTGAGCGATCGCGGACATGGTTTTGTCGTATTGCTCTTTGGTTGTATCCGCCATTTTTTGGGGAATACTGCGAACACGAGTCCAAGTCCGTTCAACCTGATCGATAGTTTGGTTAATTTGGCTTTCACTCAAATCTTGACGCTGATTTAACAGTTGTACCAACGTATCCCGGTCAAAGCGTTCAGCGCGTTTCCGCAGCAGCAGCCATCCCGCTTGAGGTTCATCTAAGAGTAATTTGAGTTCCTGTTCAATGGCTTGAGGATTCAGTTGAGCTTTACCGGTGTTACTCAAAACAGACTGAACCTTCATCCACTGGGCTTCAACTTTTGCCTTCAGCGCCTCTTGGGTTTCTTTGGCTGTATCCAAAACGCGATCGCGGGCTTTTTCCATCTCAACGATTACCGCTTCCCCTTCAATCGGGGTTAAATCGTGGCGTTGTTCGACCAACCGCTCAAATAGAGGACGATCAAACTGAGCCAGACGATTGCTCAGGTGTTCGTAATCTGCATCTGGATCATGGAGAATCTCCCTAATATTCAGTTGAATCTTCTCAGGCGTGAGTGCTTCCTTGGGCGTGGATAGGAAATATTGCTCCATCGCGGCTAATAGTGCGATCGCCTCGGCGCGTTCTCTAGCAGCAATTGCCACAGATAAGGCTTCTAAGCGAATGATATCCAGCCAAGTCGAAATTTCTCTGATCCGTTCTTCAGTAAAAACACCCCGTTGTACCAACAAATCAGCAAAATCTGACCGATTGAGCTGCTCTAATTCCTGTACCACGGTGGCGGGGTCAGCTTCTGGATCATAGAGTACATCTCGGAATTCCCGCTCCAATGTAGGTCGATGCATCTGCCAAGAATATTTATTGAGCAGATAATTTTCTACATCGGCTCGCACCGTACTGTACGCTTCATCCTGAGTCCCACCACGGATCTGAGCAGAAACTTGACCAGCCTGTTCAGTAACTTGGCTTCTTGCGTTTTTAAGCTGACCGACAATTTTCTCCATATCTAAGTCTGATATATCCACACGTCCCATCACCATGCCCATCAGACTATGCATACCTGTGGATGCAGCTTGAGCCAGAGGTCCTGGATTTTGGGCTTTGCGGCGCTTGCGGAGTTCTGCCACTAAATCATCAAGCTTCTCGGTAAACTCGTCACCAACGAGCTGATCCGGTGTAGCGGACTGAAGGTACTCCCTAAATTCTGCCATAGCATCTCTAGAAGAAGGCAACCGATTCACCGTTTTCTTCCAGACGGTTTCGAGTTGGTCAACAATTCGATTCACATCCCGTGGCGGTAAATCGCTGCGGCTACTTACTAAATCTATAAATGTCTGCCGATTAATATCACGCAGGCTGTCACTACCAGCAATTTCTTGTAAATTTGGGTCATTGATTAAGTCTTCTAATTCCGCCCGAATCTTTTGCAGATTCAGTTCTGGAGGTCGTATCGCCTGAATATAATCTTCTAAGTTCTCGCGAATCGTCACCGGGTCAATTGCAGAACCCAGTTCTCGACGTACCGCCGCCGCTGTTGCTTCTGCGGTTTGCACCACCTCTTTTTGGACGGCGCTACCGCCAATTGCGGCTGTGGCGGTGCCTAAAATGGCTTGAAAACCAGAGGTAGCGGTACTAATTACTGATCCGATCAAAGAACCAACCGTTGTCGAACTCACCCAAACCAGTAACGAAAAGTACGTTGCCCAAATCACCAACCCGACGATCGCACCCAAGCCGGGATTCTCCAGTAAACTTAATTCTACGGCAAATAGACAAGCAAAAAATAGCGCCACGGTAACGCTAATTAACGTGGCTAATCCCAATGCTGTACCAACCTTGCGAATTGTCCCTTGTACGCTTTCTGAGGATTTCTGCTGATTAGACGATGATGAGTCTCCGCCTCCAGCAAAGGAAATTCCCAACGCCACACCCAGATTCGTTAAGAGCATCTGGAACGCAAACGCTAAAACCACACCAGCGACTAATGTGGTAAAAAATTGGGGTCCGTCAAAGATCAGCGCGGCATCTTCGACGGTATCGAGTTCTGGCTCTACTGGTATCTGTGCTATCCAAGCCACCCAACTCGTGAGTCCTAGTCCCACACTCTCAACCATAATGTTTTTCCTCGTTGTTTCGGTTATATATAACGATGACCGGAATAGGATTGCCTACTTCAAGGCAGATTTTCCTGTCCTTCTGTCAGAATCGTTGTCTCAAGGCTTAAAATCATCTCCCCAAGGGGTGAAATCCATGGGCAAATTGCCAATTTATGCCCACCGATAGAGGGATTGGCGAATTGATCGGGAAAAAGATTTTTCCCACACCCGACACCCGACACCCCATCACCCCGACACCCGCAGGATGAGGTAGCATATTAGCGAAGCGCACGGGTATTAGGAGTCAGAAGTGGGTTTATTTGAGGATCTCAATCGCTTTCTGGAAAATCGCCTGGATGAATTTCTCCGCAACAATCCTCATCTAGAGTTACAAGCACTTGAAGAACAGTTACGGGAGCAAGAAGAAGACACATTGAAGCTGATTGCTGACTTGCAACTTCAGCAAAAGCGCCTACAGGACGAAATATTAGCAGTTGCCCAAGATATTCAGCGTTGGCACGAACGGATGAATAAGGCTCAATCGAAAGGCAGACCTGATTTAGCCCAAGCCGCTCAACAACGAGAAGCTACGCTTTTGCATCAAGGGAATCAACTCTGGGGCAAGATGGAAGGGGTTAAACAGCGAATTGCTCAGACTAAAGAACTACAGCGTCAGATTCAAACCCGTCGTAATGAAGTTCATACCAAAGCCAGAGAAGTCGAAGCTGCCCGCACTCAAGCCCAAGCTCAATCTCAATCTCAGTGGCAGACATCGGCTTGGAACCAGAGTTCAAATTACAACATTGGAGCAGGGGTAGACCCCTTAGAGACTCAATTTCAGCGCTGGGAAACTGATGAGGAGTTAGACCAAATGAAACGGAATATGGGACGCTGAGGGGTTTCCCTCCCATTAAGTATCGGTAACTATAGATAATAGACGTTGTAGGGGCGACCCGCCGCATTTACCCGCCGCATTTAATGGACACCACCCAACCTTTAATTTGATCGGGTCGCCCCCAGCCCAGTATCGGTAATTATCTAACACCACCTACATTTGTAATTGGGCGAGTCGATATAGGTTAATTCTTACACCGCCTACTATGTGCAGCGACTCGCCCCTACAACCGCGACGCCCCCTTCCCACCCCTCTCGTTCTCCCCAACTCCTCTCATTCCCCCCTTTTTGATCCCCCTTCCGTCCCCCTTCAAAAGGGGGAGACCAGATGTTGCTTTGCTTTTTTTTGCACGGAAGGGGGAGAATTCAAAGCCTCTCTCCTTGCAGGAGAGAGGTTTGGAGAGAGGTTTCCCAGATCCCGACCAAAAGTTAAGATTCACCCATTCCCTGATGAACGGCGAGGAATCGTAAAGGAAATCGAACGAGGCGGTTTAGGGAGTGATGTGGATGATGATGGATTAAGCACCGTCGAGTTAGAGGCTGGATTAGCACTCTCCACCGAGGGAGACTGAGTTTGATTGCTTGAGAATTGTCTGGGTTGTAGAGAAATAGACCAACCTGGAGATTTACCGTAATTAGACGCGATCGCGAGTAACGCTCCTGCCAAAATGAATACTGGCATGGGTAGGATAAAATCGCTCATCCACTGAGACAATTCTATTAGGCTAAACAATACCACAAAGGTGGTAATTACAACTCTCATCGCTCTGACTTAAAACTAGCGCTGCCGCCATCATCATACACCATGCAAATTTTTGCGATTCGCTTAAAACCCAATGACGATTTAAAGGTAAGTTTAGGGCATTTCGTCAAACAGCACCAGATTGAAGCTGGGTTTATGATTACGGCTGTGGGTAGCCTCAAACAAGCCACCCTGCGCTTTGCAGGTCAAAATTATGCTCAAGCCTTCAAGCGGCGCTTTGAAATTGTTTCCCTGGTTGGCACTCTGTCAATCCATGGTATCCATCTACACATTGCCCTGTCGGATAAAAAAGGGAAAACAATCGGAGGGCATCTTTTAGAAGGATGTATCATCTATACAACGGCTGAAATTATTATGGGTGTCAGCGACAATTTAATCTTTTTGAGAACAATGGATGAAACGACGGGATATAAAGAGCTAGAAATCAAACTTAAATAAACTTTACTGTACGACCAGCCGAAATCTGTGTTCCTCAAATCCAGCCAAATCACTCTATCACAGTCGTTTAGGGTCATAAACTCAAAACGGATGCGCTTAACGCTCACTTAGACAGTCGCGGAAAGCCGATTGGAAAATAAAAAACTATCCTTCGCCCAGAATGAGCTGAAGCGTCCGATGCGCTTCCTGTAGGGTTTGGAGTTCAGAATTAAACTTCCAGAGATAGGGTTTAACTCTATTGCCCCCCACAATAGCAGGTTCCCAAGCCGTCAATTGCCATCCTTGCTCAGTTGCAGTGAGGCAATAATCAATTCGGGGAGGAATAATCGAGGGGTTGGCGTTAGTAATCATCATTGCTTGCTCGTAATACCCTGTAAGTGATCAAAAAATTTGTGATTGAGGGTAAGGAAGCGATCGCCTATAGCTTACTGGTGATGCCCTGAGTCCTATCAATCATCTTGCCACTCCTTTCTAAAGATGGTAAGCCTTACCCGCAATCTTTATCGAAATATCATAATTAAGTTGGAACAAAACACGAGGTTATGGGGGGTTGCCGAAGTCTATGTGAAATTGAGCTTCATACAACCTTCACATAACTCGGTCGAGTAAATATACTTATTCTACTGATTGCCACAAAATAGACAAGAGGGGAGATGGAGGAGATGGGGAAGCAGGGGGAGCTGAGGGAGCAGAGACGTTCCGATGAAACATCTGTTGTAGGGGCGGGTTTTACCACTAACGTTTCGTTTTCACCCTGATATAACTAAACCCGCCCTGACCTAACCGTTCAATTATCACAAATGACAAATGACGAATGACGAATGACAAATGACAAATGACAAATGACAAATGACAAATGACAAATGACAAATGACAAATCACCACTCAAACGCCTATTTGCCTACGGTCATAACTATCGCACGGAAATCTGGCAGGCGATCGCGTGTTCGGTTCTGAATAAAATCTTTGACTTAGCGCCACCCGCGTTAATTGGTGCGGCGGTGGATGTGGTAGTTCAAAAAGAGGATTCCTTAATTGCCCAACTTGGCGTCACTGATATCTTCACACAACTGTTGATTCTGGCATTGCTGAGTCTGATCATCTGGGGATTAGAATCCATCTTTGAATATGCCTATAGCCGACTCTGGCGAAATCTGGCACAGACGATTCAACATGATTTGCGCTTAGATGCTTACGCCCACTTACAATCCCTCGACTTGGCTTATTTTGAGGATAGGAGTACGGGCAGGTTGATGTCGATTCTCAACGATGATATCAACCAACTGGAACGCTTTCTGGATGTTGGCGCGAATGAAATTCTCCAGGTATCTACAACCGTTGTGATTATTGGTGTCGCTTTCTTGATTCTGGCACCTGGCGTGGCTTGGATGGCGCTTCTACCTATGCCGTTTATTCTCTGGGGTTCTATTGCTTTTCAGCGCCGCCTTGCGCCCCGTTATGCTGAGGTTCGGGAAAAGGTGAGTTTACTCAATGGGCAATTAGCCAATAATTTGACCGGAATCACCACGATTAAAAGCTTTACGGCGGAAGCGTATGAAATCCAGCGTATCAGCGCCCAAAGTGAAGCCTATCGCCAAAGTAACCGTCGCGCGATCGCACTCTCGGCAGCGTTTGTGCCATTAATTCGTATCCTTATTTTATTAGGCTTTGTCGGAATTCTCCTCTATGGGGGGATGGAAGCGGTAGCTGGGAGATTAGCCGTCGGGACTTATAGCGTGTTAGTATTCCTTACTCAGCGTTTACTGTGGCCCCTCACCCGATTAGGACAAACCCTGGATCTCTATCAACGGGCGATGGCGTCTACAACCAGGGTGATGAATTTGTTAGATACACCAATTACGATGCATTCAGGCGAGATTTCCTTGCCTGTGAGTCAGGTGCGGGGTGAGTTAGCGTTAAAAAATATTACCTTTTCCTATCAGGGACGCCATCCTGTGATAGAAAATCTGTCCCTGCATATTCCAGCCGGAAAAACCATTGCCATTGTCGGTGCAACGGGTTCCGGGAAAAGCACCCTCGTCAAGCTATTATTGCGACTCTATGAAGTCCAAGACGGAAACATAACCCTAGATGGAATTGACTTGCGCCAGCTTCAGTTAGCTGATTTACGCCAAGCCATTGGTTTAGTTAGCCAAGATGTATTTTTGTTTCATGGCACAGTGCGGGAAAATATTACTTATGGTAGTTTTGATGTCACCTTATCTGAGGTAGAAGCCGCCGCCGAAATTGCCGAAGCCCATGAATTTATTTGCCAACTTCCCCAAGGCTACGACACAATTATCGGGGAGAGAGGACAAAAGTTATCCGGTGGACAGCAGCAGCGACTGGCAATTGCCCGTGCTATCTTAAAAAATCCCCCCGTGCTGATCCTCGATGAAGCCACCTCCGCCGTGGATAATGAGACAGAAGCCGCCATTCAGCGATCGCTAGAGAAGATTACCCAAAACCGAACCACGATCGCGATCGCTCATCGTCTGTCTACAGTACGCAATGCCGATTGTATTTATGTTATGGATAAAGGTAAATTAGTTGAACAAGGCACCCATGAACAACTACTAGAGCAACAAGCTATTTATGCGATGCTTTGGCAAGTTCAGTCTGGGGTTAAATAAGTCATTGGTCATTTGCTTACGCCGTGAGCGTCAGTCGAACGGTCATTAGTCATTTGTCATTGGGGATTGTCAACCATGATTATGTTCAGTAAACCTCAGCCAAATAAGCCAGAGGATCAATGGAAAGTTAAGCTAAATCAGTTTGCTAAAGAACATAGTAAGGAACTGGCGGCGCTGTCATGGGGACTCTTTCTAGAGAAGGGCGAAAGCGACGAAACGATAGGAATTGACCTGAAACCTAGACCCCATTTTGTCTATTGTCCCAAAGCGGCGCTGGAAAAACTGAATCAAAAGGTTGAGAACTATCTTCAGGAAATGATAGGTATTGTGAATGCTCACCAACCGGATAAAGAAGTTTTAATGATTGGGATTGGTAATGACCAAATTAAATTAATTCATTTTGAACCGGACTCTCCACCTCCAGTATGTTTTGAGGAAGTGGGCAAAGATGTCGATACATTAATTGAAGAGTTAGAACAGCGTCTGAGCGAATTTGACATTCATCCTTAGTCCTTGGTTAGTATATATAGCAATCGCTATAGCGGTTAGGACGCATCATTTGGTAGAGACGTTATATGCAACGTCTCTACAACAGTTCTTTTGTCCTAATCGATGTGTCTACTGCTATAACATACAGCTTAAGATATATTTTTTAGTTGATTCACTTCTGCAAAACTAGAAAAATAAAGATAATGAAACCTAATGTTCCTGAGTTACTATTAGTTTTATATATTTTTTTGCCGTTCAACAATGGTGCTTTAATCGCTTCAGTGCTTCTGGGTCAAATTCAAGCCATTCACACTGCACGTCGAGCAGAAAAGAAACTAAATTTAGATTTAGATTTAGATTTAGATTTAGACTTAGACTTAGACTTAGACTTAGAAAATGATACTGATGAGGCATTGAAAGATTTCCTGGTAGCATTGTGGTTTAATCCGACTAATGCAACGGCTTACGCTTATCTTGGATTACTCAAACCTCATCTAGGCTTATTTAATCATCCTAGGGATAATAATTTTGCAACAAGTATAAATGATGACAATGATGATTGATAGTCAAGACGGTATCTTTGAGAGTCGAGTGACATACACGCTACACCTCAATAGTAGGTTTTACTTGATTGAGAATGTACCGACTCGTGGCTCGTGTCAACAAAGAGACAGTGACTCCTGCATCCCTGGCTCGCGATCGGTACAATAGTTAACAAACGACAATCTAACTCTGCAAACTGATGACGCCTGACGTAGAAACGTTACCCCAGCAAACCGACACCAGTGAAACCGACAACCTCGACGAACTTCCCAATGATGTCGAGATGTCACTGTTTGATCACTTAGAAGAGTTGCGGCGGCGAATTTTTTATTCGCTGCTGGCTGTAGCCGTTGGTGCTATTGGCTGCTTTGTGGCGGTTAAATACATTGTCCAGTTATTGGAAATCCCGGCTAAAGGCGTTAAGTTTTTACAATTAGCTCCCGGTGAATACTTCTTTGTGTCCCTGAAAGTAGCGGGTTACAGTGGTTTGCTAGTGGCGACGCCTTTCATTCTCTATCACGTTATTCAATTCGTCTTACCAGGATTGACTCGCCGCGAACAACGTTTAATCGCACCTATAGTGTTAGGTTCGAGTATTCTGTTTTTCGTGGGGTTGGCATTTTCCTACATTGCTTTAATTCCCGCCGCGCTGAAATTCTTTATTAGTTACGGCGCTGATGTGGTTGAGCAAGCTTGGTCAATTGAACGGTATTTTGAATTTGTCCTGCTTCTCATGTTCAGCACGGGAATAGCTTTTCAAGTGCCAATTATTCAGATTCTGTTGGGAAATTTAGGAATTGTCTCATCCTCACAAATGCTTTCTGGCTGGCGGATTGTTATTTTAGGTGCAGTGATTCTCGGCGCTGTGCTAACTCCTTCCACTGATCCTCTGACTCAAAGCTTACTCGCTGGTGCTGTCATCGGTCTTTACTTCGGTGGAATTGGTTTGGTTAAGCTGTCAGGAAAGTGATTGAGTTCGTAGTTTGTAGTACGGGCTTTAGCCTGTTATAATTTTGGACTGACTATTAGCGTAAAAGCGATAGTTCAGGAATTGACCAAAAGTGAGGTAAAACTTGCCAGTATTTTTACAACCTGTCTCATTGATCATCACCAACAACAGGCAATAATACTTTAAACGTCGATCCTTTCCCTACTTGACTGGTTACCGAAATTGAACCTCCACAACGCAATAATAATTGCTGCACAATGGTTAATCCCAAACCCGCTCCCATTTCTTCCCCAGGAATGGGGCGTCCTCGATAAAAACTATCAAAAATCTTGGGAATTTCACTGGCTGCAATTCCGTTTCCTGTATCAGTAAATGCCAACTGAACATATTCCCCCTGAAGACTTCCCAGTACCCTCACCTGACCTCCGGCGGGAGTAAATTTGAGACTATTGTGCAGTAAATTAATGGCGATTTGACGTAACCAGGTTTCTAAACAGGAAACCCTCGGTAGATCTGCCGGGATCGTATAACCGACTTGAATTCCTTTCTCTTGAGCCAACGGTTGATAGGTACTCACCACACCGGGAATAATTTCTGCCAATTCCACGACAGATTTGACTCCCGCTTGGGGTTCGTCGGCTGCAACGAGATCTAACAATCCCACAATTAATGAATTTTGCCGATCGCATTCACTATTGAGAAGCTGTAGGTAACGTTGACGCTGGGCGAGTTTGAGTTGAGGCGATTCCAAGAGACTCAGCGCTGTTTTCATATTCGTTAAGGGAGTTTTCAGTTCCTGCGCCACTTGCCGTAGGAGTTCGTCTTTATGGCTGAGGTGATGGGTTAATTGGGTAATGGCGCTATCCTGTCCCGATTCAGCCATTGTTCCTGACTGGAGAATTTCCGCCGTTCGTTGTAATTGTTTGACTAACACCTGGGTGATTAACGTCTTCTCATCTGTCGCTTGAACCAAGGAAAATTGGTTGTTCCCTCCAGCAAGTAGCTCATCAGGCGTACTATCCGCGATCGCAATACTTCCTCTGAGTCCCTGCAACACCCGATAGATCACTCGTCGTTCAAATGTACAAATAGCCAGCCATGACTGAGACTGATCAGGACTTTCTCCCTCAGGTAGCTGATATGCCACAATCAGACTGGTCAATTGCTCAGACAGAACTAATAGAAATGACTCCCGTTTAAGCTGGCTTCCGGCGGCTAGCTGAATGGGGAACAGTTGAGCATCCGAGTTAACGGCTGGGTCATCCTGAATCGCGATCGCATCAGAGACTTCACCAACACAGTTACACCAATAGAGGGTTTGCGGAATACCCCTCTGTTGTTGATACCGCAATAGTTCTTCCCGCCACCCGGCAACAGATGGGGACTTCACCCAGATTGTGGCGGGGATTTTTTCTTCAATCAGGACATCAACCATGGCTCCAATCAAGGTTTTGAGTCCCACTGGACTGATTGAGAGAGACTGAGGTGTTGTCAAATTATCCAGCGCTAGCTGGTAAAGGGACAAATCCGGTGTCGGTGGTGAGTTCATTAGGTTGTGGAGGAGATGGGGAGTTATCAGTTATAGCACTACGCACTAAGGTTAGGACATATCCAGAAAAATTCAAATCGCTCAATCCCTTGTCAGGTAAGGGAACGCTGCGCGAACGGGAACGCTTCGCGAACGCTAACGCACCCTACGCCCGCCCCGACTTCACGTAATGACCAATGACCAATGACCAATGACCAATGACCAATGACCAATGACGAATGACAAATGACCAATGACCAATGACCAATGACCAATCAACTAAATCGACGCTCTAGAGCCTCTCGCGCTTGTTCACGGTCATCGAAGTGAATTTTTTCTGTTCCTAATATTTGATAGTCTTCGTGACCTTTTCCGGCAATTAGCACCCCATCACCCGGTTTGGCGTCTAAGATAGCCGTGCGAATCGCTGTGGCGCGATCGCTAATTACGATTGGCTCTACAGTCGCCGGAATTCCTTCTAAGATATCTTGAATAATCCGTTCTGGGTCTTCAGTACGGGGATTATCGGAGGTCACAACCGCGACATCGGCTAATTCTGCGCCAATTTTCCCCATCTTCGGACGTTTGGTGCGATCGCGATCGCCTCCACATCCAAATACGCAAATCATTCTCCCCTGAATAAACGGTCGGGCGGCTTTGAGCAAGTTCTCCAAACTATCTGGTGTATGGGCATAATCGACAATTACGCTAATATCCTGATCCGGTTGAAGTTGCACCCGTTCCATCCGCCCCGGTACTCCCGGAAATTGGTTTAAGGCGGTGACGATTGTTTTGAGATCTAACCCTAAATTTAACACTGCACCAATGGCAGCTAACACGTTGGACAAATTGTACTGACCCACCAGGGGAGAATTGAACGTTACTTCACCGACTGGCGTGTGTAGTGTACCCTTAACACCAATCAGCGTATAAGTCAAGTCACTCGTATACAAATCTGCCGAGGTATCCTGAACACTGTAACTCCAGGTGCGATCGCGTCCAACTTTTTCGATTAAGCGCTTACCATACGGATCATCGGCATTAATAATCGCTTTGCCGTGGAGATAATCGGAATTAAACAATAATGCCTTTGCCGCGAAATAATCCTCCATATCGCGGTGGAAATCCAAATGGTCTTGGGTGAGATTGGTAAATACAGCGACATCAAACTCACAGCCTAACACCCGACCTTGTGCCAAGGCATGGGAACTGACTTCCATTACCCCTAACTCACAGCCTGCTGCTACGGCTGAATGTAACTGCTGTTGCAATTCTACGGGAAACGGTGTGGTGTGAACCGCCGTTTGGGAAAATCCTTGCCATCGGGCATAAAGGGTACCAAAAAGGGCAGTGGGACGCTGGGCTTGGGTGAGGAGAAATTCAATTAGATGGGTTGTGGTGGTTTTGCCATTTGTACCCGTGACACCCACTAACTGAAGCTGGCGGGTGGGGTAGTCATAGAACGCCGTCGCTGCTTGGGCGCAGGCGACTGTCATGTCAGTGGCACAAATAATACAGGGCGGTTCAGCATCAGGTTTTGGCTGAGGGGGGTGTTTTTGTGCCGCTGGGGGAGAAATTAACGCCGCGACAGCACCAGACGCGATCGCACTTTGCCAAAATTCCCCACCATCGACACGGGTTCCGGGCATACCAATAAACAAATTGCCAGGTTGACAGGCGTGGGAATTGGTACAGATTCCTGTGATTTGGGCGTCAAGTGCTGGATGATTCGGCATTTCCACCACGTTAGGAATTGCCCTTAGTAAGTCATGTAGCTTCATCTCAATCAACTCCTCACGACGAGAGGGATAGGGGCAACGGAGAACTTCAGATTAGCACTCCTGTTGCTTGGTAGGATTACACAGACGCGATCGCATCCATATCAAGGTTCTCAAAGAACACTAGACAAATCTTCCTTAAGGAACTGGGGAACCTTGAGAGTTTTTTCTAAAGTATCGTTGCCCATAAACCTTATTGCAAGCTATGAAATCATATCTGGCTCAATTTTGTCTGATCGGACTCTCACTCGTCACTGGAGGATGGGGCGCTGAATGCGATCGCAGCTTGCTTGGAGATGAATCGTTGTTTAGCGTTGCTCAATCAACGATTTCAGCAGGAAGGAAAACCGCTAATTGAAGTTGGGATTGGCGTTCATACGGGGGTGGTTATGGCAGGAAGTTTGGGGAGTAAACGGCGTCTGAATTATTCGGTGCTGGGAGATACGGTCAATGTAGCCTCTCGACTCCAGTCACTCAATAAAAACGTCACCGACGACAACCCGCACCATATTTTAATCAGCAGTAGCACCTACGACTACGTGCGCGATCGCTATCAGGCTAAACCGATTAAATCCCTTAAACTGCGAGGTCGAAACCAAAAGACGCTAATTTACAGTGTATTGGGACAAAAACCCCAGATCCAACCTCAACCCGATTCGTATACCCAGTCGGCTGCTGTTCTTTCCGGCTTACAAATATTTCTGTAACATTTTCTCTAACTGCGGCACACTCAAACGGGGTGAAGGGCGAGGAAGCGGTGTTTCTTTTCCGTCTTTGTGATAACACAGCACGGGTACTTGATATTGATAAGCTTGGAACCAATCATCCCGCTGGGTAATGTCCCGCACCTCTAGCTGAAAATCTAACTGTTGAACTTGTTCCAGCTTTTCTTGTAACCCTTCGCACAGGTGGCAACCCGGTTTGCTGTACAGAATTAAGGTGTCATTCGTCATTGGTTATTGGTCAACAGCATCTAGAGTAATGAAGATGGGGCAGCTTTGAGTGGGAGCGGTGTGGATTAACATCCAACTCTCGGACGGCGTCCGGCTGGGTTTCGCTAACGCTAACATCCACCTGTGTCCCATCACCTTTTCCCCAATTTTAGAGCGCCCTCGGTAGGACTCGAACCCACGGCCAAAGGATTAGAAATCCCTTGCTCTATCCACCTGAGCTACGAGGGCATAGATTTATAATACAAAAATTAAACCCCTAACTGGCAAGATTCATTGTCGTTTAGGGTAGCAGAAATCTAGGATATCGTTGATGATTGTAACATTGTAGCCGACATTGGTTGTTGCGTGTGCGAGGTGTTTATCCCAATATTTGAGGAAACTAAAGACTCAAGCAGCTTGAGGTCAAGGTAAACTACTATAGACCACCATAGATAATGGATCAAAACTTGTGCCAACTATCGCACTCATACCTTGGGGCATGGATGAGGTATCCAGCCGCGACAAACAGATGAGTTATCAGTTTAGGAGATTGGCTCACAAACTGGATGTGCTTCTGTGTGACTCGCCCAAGTCCCAGACAAGACCAGACAAGACAGACAAGAAAGATGGTTAATTAGATTACAGCTCGTCCTGTAGCACCACCCTAGCCCGGTCAGGAGTCATTTGCCAGTGTTATGTTTATTCTGAAAAGGCAGGATGTTGAAATTTCTAGCATTCAGCACCCGAAGCGAGAGCAGCAAATCCCGATTCTCAGTTATCAAGGGCAAACCTTTCGCTTGATCAGCGTGTTTCGCGCTCATCAGGAAGAAGAAGCCCGCTCCTTCTGGCGAGATTTGACAGATAATCAGGGAAAAGCTTGTGTTTTACTAGAAGAACCTGACCGCTTTAGTGTGTGGGGAAAAATTCGTCTAGAGCAATTAGGTACAGAAAGCGGTCCGGATACCAAAATTGCTCCCTATACCCAAGCCTGTCTCCTACTGCTGCAAACAGTTTACCTGGATGTTGAAGATTTACTTGGAAATAGGCAAGCAGGATTATTTCAGAAGGATATCACTGACGTCTTCCAACAATGGCATTTCCCCCAAGCCGATTCGCCGGAAGCGGTGAATCACTTACTGACTGTCGATCCGCTCAACACCCTACAAGTTCCACCGTGGGAAGAACACCATCTGATTACCCTATTGCAGGAACTCTATCGCTTGGGGAAGGAATACTTTGGCAATGCAAATTTTGCCGAAGGAGTGGGCGATATCTTGCAGGATATGCCAGCAAATGAGCAAAGTCAGTTTATGGAGTGGCTCAAATCCTCTCCCCTAGGAAAGTTGTGGCAATAATAGAACGTCAAGGATAAATAAATGTATCATGGATGGTTGCCAAGATGGAATTTTAGGACATCAGCCGCTAAGTTTATAAATAAGTATTGCTTACGTAATTGCCATTGTTAGAGATTTGAAAATAAAGAAAGCATTATGAGCAGCTCTGTAGATAAGTCATCTGGAACTCAATCCCTACTCACAGGTCAGAATATCGTCTATCTAGGAATTGGGTGGGCAGTAGTGTCTATGCTGTTTTTTCTACTGTTTAGCGTCAAACCACCGGGAGAAGAGTATCCCTTTTGGTACTCCTTTAGCACTTATGTCCTAGAGTGTTTACCCTTCTTAGGAGCTGCATTACTCTGCTATAGAAATTGGCGTAGCCCTCAGATTGCCAGTGGACGCAATGTCTGGCTGGGAATTGGTTTAGGTATGCTTTTTTACTTTATCGCCAACTTGATATTTGGTATATGGGAGCTATACTTTGGTCTTGACCCCGATGTATCCCCTGCCGATTTCTTTTACGTGATTTCTTATATCTGTATTGGTTGGGGCATGATTTTAGCCGTTCTGCCGAGGCGCTTAAATTTAGAGTGGAAGCAGTGGGTAACGGTGGGATTAATCGCTGCTTTGGGGATTGCTTTAGCGGTTTGGGTTTTATTAGCTCCTCCTGTAGCCGTAGAGTCAGAGGCTGACAATTCTGTCTTGCCAACAACTGAGTCAGCAACAGCGACAGTATCCCCCCGATTGGTGGCTTCTCTTTCACTACAGGTGGCAGTTAGCCCAAATGAAGCTGCCGCAACGACTGAAGCTGAGGTTCCTGAAACTGGCAAGTTGCCCGGTTGGGTTATTTCCCTGGATCAAGCCCTGAGTCCTTTATCAAAAACGTTGAATTTTGTATACATCGTTTTTGATGTTTTCCTACTCATCATTGCCTCAACACTTTTGTTAGCATTTTGGGGGGGGCGCTTTGCCCAATCATGGCGCATGATTGCCGCAGCAACATTTTCCCTATACATTGCGGATATGGGGTTTAAAGCTTATGGCACTCTGGCTCAGGCTCGTGGTCAGGACTATGAAAGTGGGGGTCTCCTAGATGTCTTCTTTATATTTAGTGCCTTACTTTTTGCCATAGGCGCTGCCCTAGAATATGACGTCTCCAGTCGTTCTCGTCGCGGTTCACGTCGGCGAACTTAAAATTAGCTATGAGTCCAAGAAAACTAACTGAAACCGATAAAAAAAATATTTTGAACTTGTATCGACAGCCAGAAGAGACAACCTCAACCCTGGCTGATCGTTATGGTGTCAGTAATTCAACGATTAGCCGCCTGCTCAAAAGCACGTTGTTGGAGTCGGACTATGAAGCCCTCATCCAGCAAAAGCGAGCTAATCGCACGCCAGGGTCAGGGACGTCAGCGACGAAGCCAAAACCCAAGCTAGTGGAGCGGATTGAACCTAAATCGTTGTCGGTTTCTCCCTCTCCCCAACCTTCGATAGAATCGGAAGAGGAAGAATCAGAAGACGAAGAATCAGGATTTGAGTATCCCAATCAACGTCGGCGGCGCAAACGTTCTTCTGTAACTGATCAATCTGATGCAGAATCCCAGGCAAAACAAGGTGAGTTGCCTCTGGAGTTTAATCGAACAGAAACTCAAAGGGATACAGAAGACTCAGAAGATCTGCTTGAAGAAATGGATCAGGCAGAAACCAGCCACCTAAAGGATTTGTTGGATGAAAATTTAATGGATTTAGACGAGGATTTGGATGAAGATTTGGATGAAGATTTAGATGAAGATTTAGATGAGGATTTAGATGAGGATTTTGAGGAGGATTGGGACGAGGACGAGGACGAGGATGAGGAAGATAGTGCTATTCCAAAACCTTTGACGACGACTCATGTTCCCAGGGGGGCAAATATTCAAGTCTTACCCCTGTCGGAAGCTTCTTTTCCGAAACCCTGCTATTTAGTGATAGACCGAGCAGCCGAGTTAATTGCGCGACCTCTGCGAGAATTTAGTGACTTGGGAGGTATTCCGGCTGAGGAAGTTCAGCAACAAACTTTGCCAGTTTTTGATAATCATAGGGTTGCACGACGCTTTTCCAACCGTTCCCAGCGTGTGATTAAAGTGCCTGATGGGAAAATGTTGCAGAAAACCTGTTCTTATTTACAAGCTAAAGGCATTACCCGCCTTTTGATTGATGGTCAGGTCTATTCATTGTTAACCGCATCTTTATTGGAATAGGGACAGATTTTGTCATTTGTCATTTGTCATTTGTCATTTGTCATTTGTCATTTGTCATTTGTCATTTGTCATTTGTCATTTGTCATTTGTCATTTGTCATTTGTCATTTGTTAGGAAGCAGGGAACACCTCGGCTTCGCTCGGTGTGTCACAGGGAACAGGGAAGGTAGAGTTTTGAGTTAACCTCCCTATCTCCCCCATCTACCCCTGCTCCCAGACATTCCACCGATGTGGCACAATAAAAGGCGTGATTTATCGGTTATCAGGTAATCAAAGTGAGTCTGACTGCCCAAGCCCCTAAGACTGCTCGTCGCGTCGTTTTTCCGTTTACCGCCATCGTAGGTCAAGAAGAAATGAAGCTGGCTCTCCTGCTGAATGTCATTGACCCCAAAATTGGTGGAGTAATGATTATGGGCGATCGCGGTACGGGTAAGTCCACCACCATTCGGGCGTTGGCTGACTTGTTGCCAGAAATTGAAGTGGTTGCCGACGATCCCTTCAATAGCGATCCCAACGACCCGGACTGGATGAATAGTAATGGAGGAGGACAATCTGCTCCAACCGCAAAGAAAAAAGTGCCGATGGTTGATTTGCCCTTGGGCGCAACCGAAGACCGAGTGTGCGGCACGATTGATATTGAAAAGGCATTAGCCGAAGGGGTGAAAGCCTTTGAACCCGGACTGTTAGCTAAAGCGAATCGCGGTATCCTCTATGTCGATGAAGTGAATCTACTTGACGATCACCTCGTTGATGTGCTATTAGACTCGGCGGCTAGTGGTTGGAATACCGTCGAACGAGAAGGCATTTCCATTCGCCATCCGGCTCGTTTTGTGTTGGTGGGTTCTGGCAACCCGGAAGAAGGAGAACTGCGTCCGCAACTCCTGGATCGTTTCGGCATGCACGCGGAAATCCGCACGGTCAAAGAGCCAACGCTGCGGGTAAAAATTGTGGAGGAACGCGCCGCGTTTGACAAAAATCCCTTGGATTACATCAAAGAACACCAGGAAGTCCAAGAGACATTGCAGCAGCAAATCGTCACCGCCCAGGCGCAACTGCCCCAAGTTGAAATGGACTATGACATGCGGGTGAATATTTCTGAGGTTTGCTCAGAATTGGATGTCGATGGATTGCGAGGGGATATTGTCACTAACCGTGCTGCCAAAGCCCTGGCTGCTTTTGAAGGGCGCACGGAAGTCACAGTGGATGATATTCGTCGGGTGATTACGTTGTGCTTACGTCACCGCTTGCGGAAAGATCCCTTGGAGTCGATTGACTCAGGCTATAAGGTGCAAAAAGCCTTCTGTCGTGTATTTGGGTTGGAGGCAGAATCAGAAGCGGATTCAGCCATGGCAGCGAGTGCTTCTCGTTAAGGGGTCTTTGGGGGATTTGTGAACGACCTACACCAGGCTTACGCTATGGTGTAGGTTTTGAGATTTCGCAGGGGAAGACGAAGCGATCGCTAATTGTCTCAAGGGCGCAAGGATGGTGCCCCTACACACGTATAGGGGAAGTTTCCACGGGGGGAGCTACAGGTAAAATTGAAACGGCTTTGTCCGTCCCAATTCATGCGCTGAAGCACTAATCCCTTATGAAAGAACCACTGATTGAACTAAAGGGAGTCTCCAAGTCCTTTGGGGGTAACGTCATCCTGGATAATGTTGATCTGACGATTTATCAGGGCGAAGCCTTAGGTATCATTGGACCCTCTGGGACGGGTAAGTCTACGATTCTACGCATGATGGCAGGTTTAATGCCACTGGATGGGGGTGAAATCTATGTGCAAGGACAAAAGCGTTCGGGTTTAATTGAAGATGCCAAAGACCCAATTGGCATCGGTATGGTATTCCAACAATCCGCTCTGTTTGACTCCCTAAGTATCCGTGAAAATGTGGGGTTTTTTCTTTACCAGCATTCTAAACTGTCTGAGGAGCGCATTCGGGAATTAGTAGATGAGAAGCTAGAGATGGTGGGGTTACCCGGAATTGCCGATCAGTATCCGGCTGAACTCTCAGGTGGGATGCGTCGGCGAGTGAGTTTTGCCCGGGCGATTATGACGAACCCGGATAATCCCCAAGACAACCCGGAAATTTTACTCTATGACGAACCCACGGCTGGACTTGACCCGATCGCCTCTACTGTAATTGAGGATTTAGTCCGTCAACTTCAAGGTGTTGAAGGCGGATGTAAGACTTATGTAATGGTCACTCACCAAGATAGTACAATTCGCCGTACCGCTGACCGAGTTGTGTTTCTCTACAAAGGCAAGGTACAGTGGCAAGGTCCTATCGGCGAGATTGATACAACCGAGAATCCTCTGGTGCGACAATTTTTCAGTGCCAGTACCAGCGGACCAATTCAGGTGGTTGGTTAGGATGGGAGCAAGGGCTTCATCGGTCATTTGCCATTGTCGTCTATCCAGGCAAATGCCCGCCAATTTACCACATAAGGGTTAACTAACAGTCGGTAAATATCTAGACAATCATTGACATAACTAAACATTTTTGATGATATAATACAGTAATGTCTAGTTTAACTCCCCAACAAGCAGCTACTCGACTTTGTGTGACGGTCTTGCACGTTGCACCGATGGGAACTCAACGGCTGGCTTCGGAGCTTCTCGGACGGCTGGTGGTTCGGAGTCGATATGATATTGTTGACTTAATTGGTACATAAGGGAGTCGAAGTCATAAGCACAAAAAAAATAGTGACCGAACTGAGGGAGGTAACCAAAAAGCGATGACGACGATAACTTATTGCAAAGGTTTGCCAACTCCCGCCGATGAACTTAACCCCATCGGTTTCACCGACTTGGAGATGTTTTTAACTTCATTGTCCGATATATTTTATCAAGCAACAGTTGAAACCGTTAACCATTTATTAAATAAAGAAATAAAATTTAATCAAGCCACTTGGAATAGTTATATTCAAGAGAAATACGGAATCAGTAAGCGTTATGCTAACGGAGTAATTTCATTAGCTAAAGGAAAAACTGCCTCAGCTGCATATTGTAGAAAAAGACAGATAAAGCAATTAAAATCACGAGTTCAGTCAGGAAAAGATTGGGTAGCCAGAGCCACTAAGAAAATTAAGTTGGCTCGGAAGTTCTATGGAAAACAGAACTGGAAATCCTCCAAAAATGGCTGCAATTTCCCCTTATCATCAAACCTGAAGACGAGAAAAACTAACTGGTATCATCTGCGTCAAGGTCTGCATCATAAAAAGCGATATATCCACCGACTTCAAAATCAAATTAAACATCTGAAATCGGCGACAATTAGAGTGAAGGTATCCAGAGGCGAACTATTTATTGTTGGTTCCAAGGATGAAAGTTATGGGAATCAAACTTGTCAATGGTCTGGGGATACCCTCAAATTGAGAGTCCCCAATTGTCTGGAAGCAAAATTTGGTAAATATATCACATCAAAAATTGGCAGCTTCTCAAGAAAGATTAATAGATTACCCAATAGTGGTGCGAAAACATGGCACTTCTATAGAAAGGATAATCGCTGGGTGGTTGCTGTTCAATTCACGCCCGCAGCGGTGGAGAAAGTTAGCCGAGAAATTCAGTATGGCGCCCTGGGCATCGATCTAAATCCTAGTTCTATCGGTTGGGCTTATGTTGATGGTCAAGGAAATTTAAAAGCTCAGGGAACTCTTCCTATAAAGACGGGTTTACCCACAGGGAAACAAGAGGCTCAAATTGTAGAGGTTTGTTTGAAATTGGCAGCTTTAGCCAGGAGTTTTCAGAGCCCTATTCTGTGCGAACGCTTAGATTTTTCGACCAAGAAAGCTCAATTGCGAGAGCGAACGAAAAAATATGCTCGAATGCTTTCAGCCTGGGCATACAGTCGTTTTTATCAAAATTTGTAATAGATTTTATCCAACCGAGGAATAACTCTTTCTTTGTGCAATCCAGCTTACACGAGTTTGATTGGATTGGTTAAATATAGTCGAATGTATGGACTATCATCTGATGTGGCAGCTGCCCTGGCAATTGCCAGAAGAGGCATGAAGTATAGTGAGAGATTGCCGCGCTCTGTGTCCGCCTATCTCGGAGTGAATCCGAGAAAGCACGTATGGAGTGCTCTATATCAATTTAATAATTTTATGGGTCGATGCCCTGTAGTCAATCGTAGACACGATTACTA
>NZ_JAVJQN010000211.1:0-35626 GCF_040218245.1 Coleofasciculus sp. E1-EBD-02
GACTCATGTTTTAGGAATTATTGCGGCACAACAGGATAATGATATCGGCATCGATGGGATTAATGATGATGCGCCCTTATGGGTAGGACGTGCGGTTGGTTCTGGAGAATGGGCAGATTCGTTAGTTGAGTTTGTCGATACCGCCAAGGAATCAAGTCAACCGAATGCGGTTGTGAATCTAAGTTTGGATTTAACCCAAGTGAACCCTGATGGTAGTGTAACCACCCGCTATGAGTTTACACCCGAAGAACGGGCGGCGATTGAATATGCCCGTCAGAATGGGGTATTAATTGTCGCCGCCGCCGGGAATGATGGGGATGTAATGTCGGTATTGGGTCAAGCGTCTCAGGAGTTTGACAATATTATTACCGTAGGTGCAGCAGATGGGTTAGACCGGGCGGCGTATTCGAGTTACGGGTATGGATTAGACATTTTAGCGCCTGGGGGTACGAGTGAGTATCCGGTCTTGTCTACTACAGGTGACGGGTTGGGGACAATGGCGGGGACTTCCGTCGCATCGGCGCAGGTGACGGGGGTGGTGTCTCAGGTTTGGGCGGCGAATCCTCAGTTAAGTTATCGTCAAGTGATTGAGGTTGTGAAGTCCACAGCAACAGATTTACAGACGCCGGGATGGGATGTGGAGACGGGCGCTGGATTGCTGAATTTGGTCAGGGCGGTGGAGTTGGCGAAAACCACGACACCGGAAGACTATCAACCCAAAGAATTATTGATTCCAGAAAGATGGAGTGGGGAAGGAACGGTTACAGCAACAGAACGGGCGGCTGATAATCAATCTATAGGCTTAGAGTGGGTTAAGCAGTTGGGAACGCCTGGTGAGGATTGGGCGAGGGATGTGGCAGTAGATAGTGCAGGTAATGTCTATGTTACAGGCTCGGCGGGAGGTTCTTTCACAGGTTCTAACCACAGAGATGGTAGTTGGATAGCCAAATACGATTCCACTGGTCAGCAGCAATGGCTGAAACAGTTTAGTTTAGATAATTCCCGTAGCATTGTTCTAGACCAGGATGGCAACATCTACCTTGCAGGGGGAGAAAAAAATGCTTGGTTAGCTAAATTTGACACTAATGGAAAGCAAAAATGGCTCGAACGATTAAGTGTTCCTGGTACTGATATTTTTAGTAGTATCGCCGTTGATAATTCAGGTGGTCTTTATGTAACAGGATTCACCGAAGGTTCTTTGGGAAGCTCTAATGCAGGAAGACATGATGCATGGATTGCCAAATACGATACCAATGGTGATCCAGTTTATAATTATGGCAAACAATTATGGATTCGGCAATTGGGCAGCTCCAGTAATGATCGAGCTTGGGGTATAGCAACAGATAGTTTAGGCAATATATACATTACAGGAGAAACAGATGGATCTCTACCAGGAACTAGCTCATTAAATGGAGGTGCATGGATTGCAAAGTATGACAGAGACGGCAATCGAAAGTGGACAAAACAATTAGACAATACAGAGTCTTCCTACGACGTAACTACAGATAATTTAGGTAATGTTTATATTACCGGAGCAACTAATGGAGATACCGGAGGTACAAGAGTTGGTGTTGACGGTGATATTTGGAATAGTAGTGTTTTGAGTGGCGCTACTACAACAGAACCTAGTGATGCTTTTGTCGTCAAGTATAACAGTAACGGCACATTAGAATGGTCTAGAAAATTGGGTACTGGTAATGGTGATCGGGCTTCAAGTGTAGCCGTGGATAATTCTGGAAATGTGTATATTTCTGGAGAAAGTATGCATGGCTGGCAGTATTATAGTGAAGCCTGGGTAGCGCAGTATACTAATAGTGGTACATTGCAGTGGATTCGTCAGTTGGGAACTGCAAAAAGTAATGAGCAATCTTTGAGTGTTACTGTAGATGGTTCAGAAAGTATCTATCTAGCTGGATTTACTCAGGGTTCACTAGAGGGAACTCAGGTAGGAAATGGTGATGCTTTTATCGCTAAGTATGCTGTTGCTCAAGCAGACGATAGTTTAAATAAAGCGCGTGATATTGGGACTCTAAGGGGGACTCAAACACTTAATAACTTTGTAGGTGATGCTGATAGCAATGACTACTACCGCTTTAGTCTTGATGCGGCTAGTGAATTTAAGTTATCCCTAAATGGATTAAGCGCAGATGCTAATGTAGCTCTTCTAGATAATAGTGGAGCAGTTATTCAAAGTTCAGTTAACGGAAGCACAACCGAAGAATCAATTATCCAGACTCTCAATCCAGGTAGTTACTACCTGCGAATCTACTCAGGTGAAACAGGAGAAAATACCTCCTACATTGCAAGTTTATCAGCTACCCCAACTGCTCCTCCTGATACTGTAGGTAATGATTTCACGACAGCCAAAGATTTAGGTGTTTTAAAGGCTATACAAACCGTCAGTGAGTTTGTTGGTAGTGCAGATCTCGATGACTATTACCGCTTTACCCTAAACTCTGACAGCGCTTTCAATTTATCACTGAAAGGTATAAGTGCCAATGGCACAATTGCCAATCCAGAAGTACGCCTGTTTCGCTATAACGATGATGGTTCCAATACCAATATTGGCAAGACTCGTATCACAGCAGAGGGTGAGGTAGTCCTGAATACTAACTTAGATGTAGGTACATACTTCATTTGGGTTGGTCGCGATTCTCAAACCTCGCAGCCTATTATCGACAGCACCTATGATCTCAATCTTTCCGTTAACCCAATCGACTCTGAAAATATTGCTAACTCTTACTATATTGGTAAGCTGAATATTCTTATTCCCCAAGTTTTTCATAACTCTATTGGCGATACAGACGCGAATGATTACTACCACTTTAATTTGACGGAAAATAGTGACTTTAAATTACAGCTTGATGGTCTAACTGATTCAACCAATGTACAAATACTTCGTGCTGAAGGTAAACAAGTTGTGCCAGTTAGCGAAATAACTGACGTAAAGAATGCAGAGGAGTTGAATTTAATCCTGTCTAAAGGAATCTATTATGTTCGCATTTACCCCAATTTAAATACCACTCATACAAACTACAAATTGAGCCTTTCAGCTACCTCCCGATCTCCCAGAGATTTAGAAACCAATATCGGCAAAACAATAGGTTCTGGCAAGAATTTCCGTGTAACAGGTCGAGTATATGACCCTGATGGTGCTAGCGACCTAGAAACAGTGCTTATACAGCTTTCTCCAGAAACGGGTGAAACTCAAAATTACTATATAAAAAATTTCACGGCTGCTAGTGATGATCCCAACTGGGCTGAATTTAGCTATGATTTAGGGCGTTTAGCTCCGGGCAAATATGGATGGTCAGCCAGGGCTTATGATAAGTCAGGTGCTTCGAGCTATATCAGTATATCATTGGAAGACTTTGAGGTTGTTTCCTCACCTTTAGACCATGTTGGGGATAGTCCCCAGGACGCTCTTAATATTGGTACAATTAACGGAACTCATTCGTTCAGTGATTGGGTTGGCAATACGGATAATAATGATTATTATCAGTTCTCATTATCTAGTAAGACTCACCTAGGACTTGTACTGGATAAATTGAATTCTGATGCGGATCTTCAATTACTTAAGCTCAATAGCGATGGTACAACTAATTTAATCCATAGTTCCTATAATCGTGGAACTCAACCCGAAGAAATTGGCATCAATGGTTTAGATTCAGGAACATACCTCGCACGAGTCTACAATCGTGGTAATACAAACTATAATCTAAGCCTATTTACTCCCTCTATTACCCCGATCGATCTAAATCAAACCATTAGCGGCAGCTTGACAAAACTCGATCCTCAAGACACAGGTGAGCGTTTTGGTGGTAGCTTCTATGATGATTATCGCTTAACTGGCGTTTCTCCAGGTCAACCTATTAAGTTGACGATGAGTTCCTCTAAATTTATGCCTCATATCTTGCTACTGAATCCATCGACAGGAGAATGGCTGGGGCGATCAAGAATTACGAATCAGGATCTAGATACTGCCGAGTTAACGTTTACCGTACCGACTCAAGATTACATTATATCGGTAACCAGCTATGGCTATAAATTTGGAGATTATACTCTAACAGCAACGTCAGATAAAACGGCTGAAATTCCTACAAGTCATTGGAAAGCTGAATATTTTAACAACCGCGATTTAGCCGGAAATCCGGTTCAGGTTGAAGACTTTGGAGATAGCCCCCAAGGATTCTGGCGAGTTTGGGGTGATGGTGCGCCAGCAGGTGTACCTAAGGATGATTTTTCTACTCGAATCACCACTCAGCGCTATTTTGCTCCTGGTGTTCACAAAATTAGCACAAACTCTGATGATGGTGTCCGAATTCGGATTGGTAATCAAACCGTTATCGATAAATGGATTGAACAAGGGTTTTATGGAAATCAACATAATGCCTACTTCCACTCAGATGGAAGAGAATACCCTGTCACTGTTGAATACTTTGAGAGAGGAGGCGATGCGGCTGTAAGCCTGAGTATTCAAGCGATAGAGCCTTCATTAGGTCATTCTGACAGCCAGCTAGGAAATTTCAAGAAAGCAATTGTTTTAGGCAATTCTGTCAAGTTTCAGTATGACAACGGTTACGTCTTGCAGTATGCAGACGGTTCGACTTCACCCAAATTTTATGACAAACCTTTCCCCTCTGAGTCGATTTCAAGTCCAGATATTAAACAAGTAAACTTTGGTGGCTATGTAATGCCAACTATAGGAGTAGCCCTCCGCAACAGCACTCAGCTTGACGATAAGAACGGTAAAGCTGAACCTTATGGAAAATGGCTCTCTTTCGATGCATGGACGTATGGCGAAACAGCAATAGATTACAGCTTAAGTACTCCCGACGCTCGGTGGTTTAGAATAGCTGGAACTGATGATTGGGTGCCAAGTGCTTACATTAATGGCAATCCACCTAATTCTAGCGCAATGCCTGGAAGTTCTGGCAGTATCGGGAATAGCCAGCCCCCCACTATGTCCAGTAATAATCCAACATACCTTTATAGTATGGGTGGTGGAACAAGCGAGACATTTCAGACAATTACATCTGAAGTAGTTCGAGACTATTCGATTGCTGAACTTGAGGATTTGATTGAAAAGATAAATAAGAATATTACTGATGTACAGACAGAAATAGATGAGAAGCATAAACTGGGACAAAAATTAGATAAAAGCTGGCAGTTTCTCTATGTTATTCCATTGGTTGGTGGGTTGTTAGCTAGTCCGTTTGCCAAAAAACCAGCTCTAGAATTAGTTAAGGATGAAATCAGAGATCTTAAATATGTTGAACAGCAATTAAATAGAAAATTAAGTCTTGTAACAAGAGAATTGCAAGAACGTAAATTCACAATTCCTTTGCCAAGTGGTAAATCGTGGCAGGTGACTCAAGGGTTCAATGGAAATTATTCCCATCATGGTATATTTGCTATTGATTTTGATGATATACCTGAGGGTGAGACAATACCAAATCCAGTCCCAATTTTAGCAGCAAAAAGCGGGAAAGTAATTAAAGTTAGTTATGATCCAGGAGGTTATGGACATTATGTCGAGATAGCTCACGACGAACCTTATGATGGAACTGGGTACGTAACTTTATATGGACACTTCGCCAAAACCCCAAATGTCAACCTAGGAGAATTTGTTAAAAAAAGAGATGAATTAGGAATTATGGGAACTACTGGAAATAGTACTGGTATCCATCTTCATTTTGAGGTTTTCTACAACGGTAACAGTAATATATCAGTGCCACAGTTACAAAATTTTGAGCTGGACGGTCGCAAGCTGCAAGATTACAAGCGTGGTAAGTACTATTGATCCAAGGATTAATAGGATGGGTTGAATGTGCGATCGCATCTTGCCCAAACCCAGATAGCCCATGAAATAAGGAATGGAAGCTATTCGACACCGAAGTACGATCGCGTTTGGTGATGGAATGAATTTGCGATCGCGCCTCCCTCTTTCCCCAGATACACCATCTCACCAGGAATAAAAGCGATTTCCCACCAAAGTGCTATGGAAGCTTATCCAGGAACGCATATAACCGGTCAAAAAACACCGTTTGACACCGGGAATTGAATAAAGGGCGATCCGATCAAATTAAGCGGACACCGTTGTTAATTAATGCAAGCGGGTCGCCCCTACAGCAGCATCAAAGGTGATAGTCTCCCAAGTGCGATCGCCCTCTCTCTCCTGGTTTGCGCCAATCCCTGATCAAAAGAGCGATCGCCTAAAACACACCTCCATTTTGAGTCAGGGCGGGTTTTGTTGAAACGTTATCACAAACATCAAAATTAAGCACCTAAACCCGCCCCTACAAATACCTGGGCTTCCACGCGATCGCACTTTCTCTATCCCCCTCGTGCGATCGCGAAGCGAGTCGCGCCTACAGCAGATCGCGCCTCCCTGCTTTCCCCCGATACACCATCTCACCAGGAATAGAAGCGATTCCCCACCAAAGTGCGATGGAAGCCTATCCAGGAAAGCATATAACCGCTCAAAAAACACCGTTTGACACCGCCAATTGAATAAAGGGCGACCCAATCCTCTGTAGGGGCGGGTTTTACTACTATCTTTTCGGTTGCACCTCGATGTGAATAAACCCGCCCTGTTTCTGGTGTTGTTAATTGATGCGGTGCGGGTCGCCCCTACACCCGAATCAACGGTGATAGGCTACCAGGTGCGATCGCCCTCTCTCTCCTGGTTAGCGCTAATCCCTGATCAAAAGAGCGATCGCCTAAAACACACCTCCATTTTGAGTCAGGGCGGGTTTTGTTGAAAAGTTATCACAAACATCAAAATTAAACGGCTCGCGCCCGTCCCTACAAATACCTGGGCTTCCACGCGATCGAACCTTCTCTATCCCCACCCTGCGATCGCGAAGCGAGTAGAGCCTACAGCAGATCGCGCCTTCCCTCTTTCCCCAGATACACCATCTCACCAGGAATAAAAGCGATTCCCCACCAAAGTGCGATGGAAGCTTATCCAGGAACGCATATAACCGCTCAAAAAACACCGTTTGACACCGCCAATTGAATAAAGGGCGACCCAATCCTCTGTAGGGGCGGGTTTTACTACTAGCTTTTCGGTTGCACCTCGATGTGACTAAACCCGCCCTGTTTCTCTAGTTGTTAATTGATGCGGTGCGGGTCGCCCCTACACCCGAATCAAAGGTGACAGTCTCCCAGGTGCGATCGCGTCTTCCCTTTCCCCAGATAGCCCCGATAATTGTGATCGCCTGAAACACGGTAGGATAGCACCGACGTGCGCCCTGATCTAGCTGTGAACTTAGGAGCTATCAACCGCCCAAAATATATACAATATAACCCTGTAGACTCAATCGTTTACAGGGCTTACCTTTATATTTGGTGGCGGGAGGCGGATTTGAACCACCGACCTTCGGGTTATGAGCCCGACGAGCTACCAGACTGCTCTATCCCGCGTCGCTTTAAACAGCATAACACCTATTTCCTAAATGTGGCAACTCCAAGCCAAAAAAGTCTAGGTGCGGTAGTACCAACAAAGGACATAAGACGAATGACCCAATTCAAAAACTCATTGAGAGTTCGCCAATCACCTCTAGACGCTTGAACTCACCGAAATGCATAAAGGTTTCCGCCAAACTTTCCGCCACGGCGGGACTAATCCAACCCATTTGCTTCAAAAGCTGAATCGCTACCGCATATTTAGCGCGTTTGGCTCCATCCATGACTTTAATTGTCATACCCAGCCCTTCACCCACGCGACCGATACATTGAACCCCTTCTGATCCAGCTTTACTCACCAGTTCACCTTGAGTCAATCGCATTAATTCCGTATCAAATACTCCTTCTCCTGCCACTAAGGTAGGATGATGGGTCATTGCCCGAACAATTCGCTCCATTGCCAAATTGTCACCAGAAGCGAGTTGAGCAAAGAGGGTGGCGATTTGAGCGAGTTGCAAAAAATACGTCGGTGCCCCACAGTCATCGTGTGCCAAAATCAACTCTTCTGGTGGCATCCGCATCAATTCCGCGACTTTGCTCAAAACGAGTCGTTGAACGGGGTGATTGTACTGTAAATAACTATCAATAGACCAATTGCGTTGGCGGCAGACAGCAAGCATACCTGCATGTTTGCCAGAGCAGTTGTATTCTAAGGCACTTTGCTTGCCCGGAGGAATCGGACATTGCAGGGCGGATGGGTCAACATCGCAGCGCCAAAGAATCTTAAAAACCTGACGAACCTGTTCCAGATGACCTTGGTGGGAACTACAAATAATTGCCAAATCCCGGTCGTTAAGATTATATCGTTCCAGGGTTCCCGTTGTAGTAACTGCCAGAGCCTGAAACGGTTTGAGTGCCGAACGAATAAAGGTTGATGTTTCTGAATTGCCCGCTACAGATAGGACACGCCCTCGCTCGTCACAGAGGACAGCTTGAGCGTGGTGGATGGATTCGGCTATGCCTTCCCGGAGTAAACGGACTTCGATCGCTGGTGCTTGATTACGTTTTACCCTTGTCATTCGTTATTCGTCATTGGTCATTGGTCATTGGTCATTTGTAAGAGTTTAGGGAATATTGGCAGAAATTAATAGTGTTGGGTTTATTTCCACCAACCAACTTAATCGTTTTGAGGAAAAACCAAACCATAAATTATCAAGAAAGATTCCATAGCAAGCTACCACTGATGATAAGAATAGCGATAATGCCCAATGTTCGTTGCAGGCGTTGCAGAATGGGCTGGACTTGATAGGAGACGATCAGGCGATCGCGACTCAGGACTTCTGGCGGCTTCGTCCAGGTTTGACCATCATACCAGCCGGACTCTTCATAGCCGATGGTTTCCTGAGATAAGCGATCGCACACATAAGACCAACCTAAGTACAGTCGCAGTAACACCAATATCAAAAACACGCCAGCACCTGCGCCACCCGCCAAAATAAACTGTACCAGATGCTGGTGCGGCGCAAAACTAGCGGCGGCGACTGGACCCGCGATTAACCAGCTTAAGCCCCAAACCCAAGCCAGCTTGAGTCCATAATTTCTCAATTCTAGCTTCGCCCAACGGAAAAACCAAGAGTCTTTTAATTGTTGGTACTCATGAATCGGTTGTTGTTCTGTCGGTACGGGACAGAAAGAAACGGACGATTCCCTCATAGTATTTGTTCAGGTTAGGATTGTTGCGAATTGAATTCAACATGTTCGGCGTGACCCCAAAATGCTTCTAGATTATAGAACTCCCGTTCATGAGGCAGCATAATGTGAACAATCACTTCACCGTAATCCTGAAGCAGCCAGCTTCCATCGGCTTGTCCTTCGGTTCGTAGAGGACGCCGTTGCCAAGTCGTTTCCACTTGATCTTCAATCGACTGAGAAATCGCCCTCACCTGTACCCGCGAAAAGCCTGTTACAATCACAAAATAATCAGCAATATAGGAAACATCTGCAACGCGGAGGATGACGATATTTTCACCTTTGCGATCATCTGCAGCTTGGGCAATGGTTAATGCCAGATCGGGTCTAGCTTTTTGGTCTTGGTTTTCATGGACAAATAAGGTAGATGAGCGTTGAAATTGGTCTTTTGTCATTTGTCCTTTGTCATTTGTCATTTGTTAGAGTGTGATAATTTTTTATAAAACGTAACATTTTTCGGTTTATGTCCATTGACCTACTGAGTCAATTCTGGTTTTTGGCTAAAGCGTTGCACCGCCCAGTTCCGAGTTAAGATCATGCGGGGGTGAATCAGGCGACGAGTATTGAGCAGGTGTTTGACACAGTAGTCACAGGTTAGCCAAACGGCTTTGTGCAGATCGACGCGAGCAATTTTCCGCAAATTCTCCAACTCCGGTGTATCACCACGACCTGGTTCTAGACTATCGGCTAAAAACACAACGCAGCTCATCTCACTCATTCCTGGATTTCCTAACGTGTGCAGCGCGATCGCATTGAGTACAACGTCCTCTTGGATAGCGAACTGCTCTTTAGCCACGATAGCACTGACATCAGCATGTAACAGATGGGGAGTCGCCGCACAGATTGGATCTATATCGATACCTCCCTCCTTAGCCATTCGCAAGAGTCGCTCTGGCTTAAAGTATTTAGCCAGATCATGCATCAATCCGGCTTGAGCGGCTTGCTCCACATTTAAATGATAATGTCGAGCTAATTCCATAGACATCTGCTCAACCCGCAGGATGTGCTGCATCCGGGCTGTCGGAACATTATCGTTTAGCCAGGTTAAAACCTGATCCCGCATTCGGTCACCAAACTCCTCAAGGCTAAGATTGACTCTATACTATAGGTATTGAATCCATTTTATCTCAACGCTTCTGAAGGGAAGCAAAGAGTTGTTCATAGCGATCAAGCGCTCGGTCAAACGCATAATTTTCTTCGGCATACTTTCTGCCTTTGTCACCCAAAGCTTTGACTTTTTCCGGATGGAGATAGAGATCCAAAATTTCGGCGGCTAAATTTTTGGGATCTTCGGGTTTGACAATAATACCACCGCCACTTCTTTGAATGGCACTGGCGGCTGTCCCTTCGGCTGGCACCGAGGCGATGATAGCACGACCGCTTGCCATCAAAACCGGAATTTTTGAGGGCATATTAAAGTCAATAACGTTGTGCTTTTGCAAGACCAAGCCCACATCAGCGGCGGCTAGCATTTCCGGGAGTTTTTCGCGAGGTTGAAATGGTAGCAGGAGTACGTTAGTGGCTTTACAGGTTTGTTTGTATAGCTGTAATTGTTGCAAGGCTTTAGCTTCTGCTTTCACCTGCGATCGCGCTTTCTTTTGGATCTCAATTTGCCATTCTACCAGAGCCCTCGCTTCTTCTTGCTGCAATCGTTCTAAAGCTTTTTCTTCTCCCACAATAACAATGACAATTTCGGGAACGTGGCGCAGGCGAATCGAAGCCTGGATAACGGTTTCTATGCCTTGACTTAGCGCTATATTCCCGGAATACATGACCACAAACTTCCCGTTGAGTCCATGCTCCTGACGGAATGCATTTGGTTCTTTTGGTAAAGGTTTGATGAAATCAACATTCACCCAATTGGGAATCAGCTCAATTTTGCTTTCACTGACTCCCTTCTTTCGCAAGTTTTTAATAAACCCATCCGCAATAACACTAATTTTGGTCGCTGTCCGGTAGGCAAATTTTTCCAAAATGGAAAAGATGCGAATCAGCTTGGGATTGGTCAGAATTTCCAGGTGTACAGCAGCATCGGGTAAAATGTCCTGAAGATTGAGAACAACTGGAACCCGGTGTAGCCATCCTAGGAGTGCTGCGGGTACGGCAACGGGTAGTGGTGGTGCTGTCAAGAAAATGATGTCGGGGCGCTTACCCTTTAGAGCATGGACAAAACTCGTCGCCACAAAGCTAACTTCCAATAATAATCGGTCGATTAAACTGGGTTCAGGGCGAATCCAGACATAACTGCGTTGAATCGCCACGCCGTTGATCACCTCGGTGCAGTATAATTTGCCTTGGTAGTCTTTATAAACTTCTTTTTGAGGATACCAAGGCATACCCGTAACCACCCGAACCTGATGTCCTCGTTTCACTAACCCCTCAGCGAGTTCGGTCATCAGTGGGGCAATGCCAATGGGTTCGGGAAAATAGTTGTAGGAATAAATCAGAATTCTCATAAATTTTAGGAAAGCAAGTGGGACTTACCCAGTTGGGGCTAATTTTTTCGCCAAACTAGCCGAGTGCCTATCAATCAGGATGTCTAGGCTTATGTTCAAGGACATTGCACGGCTCAATTGCTAAGGAAACACCATTATTGTAGAATCTACCTATTGTAGTTGCCTTTATCAGAATGCCGCATCGTAAGAGTAAGTGCAATCAGCCTAGAGGCTGGATAAATTCATGGCTTTTACACATTCCTTCAATGGCTTACGGCATTCAATGGCTCACTGGTACGAGTCGTTTTCCCATAAACAAACAGTTGCGCTGATCAGATAAGCGTTGATAAAATAGTTCATCCGTGAATTGCTCCATCAAAATTAATCCTCTGCCTGTTTCCTCTAGAAGGTTACAGCCTTTTTGGTGTAAAGCGTCCAACTTAGCCTGCAAATCGAACGGTTGTCCATAATCCCAAATCCGCATTTCTAAGCGGTCAGCAAATATCTTCAGTTCCAGCTCAATCGGTGTGGTTTGAGGCAAGTGGCGATGAGCATGGTGAACCGCGTTGGCGAAGGCTTCGTCTAGTGCCACTTTACAATCCCCGCAAAATTGGTCAGGAAATTGGCGCAAAGCTAACCGATCAAACCAGGCGAAAATTTCAGCAACAGCACTGATGTCTGTGGCTACCTTGAGATGCGATTGTTTAAGGGGTTTGTCATGGTGCATCAATCGAAAGCCAGTCCCATGTTTTTTTAAGCCGCGCCACTATTTTTAGAAAAAACCACTAAAATTGTTTTAATAATTAATTTGACATCATACATCAAGCTCCAGTGATGCTGGTAGCGTAAATCTAAGTCAATGATGTCCTTAAACTCATGGATTTGATTTCGCCCATTGACCTGCCACTCTCCTGTCATACCCGGTTTGACATCTAAACGCTGCCATTCGGGGACATCGTAGTAATCTACTTCATCCGGTGTCGGGGGTCGAGTTCCAACCAAACTCATGTCCCCTTTCAGGACATTGACAAATTGAGGCAGTTCATCAAGGCTACTTTTCCGTAAAAACCGACCGACTTGTGTCACTCTGGGATCAGGGGCATTTTCATCCAACGGTTTAACTCGAATTTTACCCTTACTAATATCTTGACTACCGACATACATAGAGCGGAACTTCCAAATCCGAAATTCTTTGCCCATCCACCCCTTACGGATCTGACTGAAGAAGATAGGACCTCGTGAATCAAGTTTGATGGCAATAGCAATTGGAATAAACAGCAGTGCGGTAATTCCTAAGCCAACAATTGCGCCGATAATATCGAGTCCGCGTTTGATCCCAGAGCGGGTGGAAGGGTGAGTGGGTGGTAATGCTGGTGGCTGACTTGATTCAGACAGGAGTTCTACTGTGAGAATTTGATCGAGTCCCGTCATTTTCAAAACTGCCATGACCGGAGTGCCAACATTGGTAAGTACCAGTTCAATATCCTTACTGGTCGCATTTTTGTAATTATTCACCAACGCCCCAATCCCACAGCTATCGATAAAGGTTGTCTGACGAAAGTCTAAAATAATTTTTGGCGGCAGGGGGTGGTTCTGCAAAATTTGCTGGAAGGTTTCTTTGAAAGCCACAGCTTCAAGCACACTCAGGCGAGCCGGAAGTTGCATGACGGGAGTTTCATGCAATAGTATTACTTTAAAATCCGCTTCTGACATTGAGTCACCCATAACGACCTGTATTGTTGGTATTCACCTGTGTTTCTGACCAATATTGTGTCGTACAATTGCTAACTTAACCGAAAACTCACTTGAATTTACCGATCCAATGTAAAAAAATGTCAGCTAAAACTGGACTCACCGCCCGGCTCATTGAACTGTTTTCTGCCATTCAAGGTGAAGGACTCAATGTTGGTACCCGTCAATTATTCATCCGTTTGGCTCTGTGTGATTTGCGCTGCCATTTTTGTGATAGTCAGAATACCTGGGCAGTTCCCAATTTAGCTTCCGTGGAGCAAACCCCTGGACATCGGGATTTTGAAACTCATCCTAATCCTGTAACCTTTGATCAGTTATTGGCATGGGTTGAGCGGCAAAATTATCCAGGACTCCATGAAAGTATTAGCGTAACAGGTGGCGAACCCCTGTTGCAGGCTCCCTTTTTGAGAGAGTTCTTGCCCGTAGTACGACATCGAACCGGGTTACCCATCTATTTGGAAACCGGGGGGCATCGTCCGGAGCAACTAGACCAGATTCTACCCTATTTAAATAGTATCGGTATGGATATGAAGTTGCCGAGTGTAAGTGGGGAAGAGTGTTGGCACGCTCATCGTCAGTTTCTACAACTTTGCCGGGATGCAGATATTGAGGTTTTTGTCAAGCTGATTATTGCCCAAACAACGAACACCGCCGAACTGGAGTTAGCCGCCGAATTGGTTGCAGCGTGTAACCCCAGTATTCCCGTGTTTTTACAACCTGTAACGCCCCTAGCTAAACCCCATCATGCGCCAATGCTCCCGCCAACGCCGACTCAAGTTTTAGAATGGCAAGGGTTGATGAAGCGCCATCTCAAATCAGTGCGCGTCATCCCCCAAACCCATAAGATGATCGGTCAGCTTTAGGCTCTAGATTCCCGTTTGCTTTTCGCTTCGGCTTTGGCTTTAGCAGCACTTTTTTTCAATGCGGCTAGGCGGGCTTCGTAGCGGCGACGTTGACGGCGACCGGGTGTAACTTCAACTAAGGTTTTTAAGGCACTGCCTAGACTCTTGTAGGCGTTGGGGAGAGTGTAACCAAAGCGAGTAGCCAGGGCGATCGCTTTTTCATCTGCCTCAATTTCTGCCTTGAGAGTTTTCTCGCTGTTGTTTTTCTGATAGAGTCTCCATCCAGAAACACCACAGAGGGCGAGTGCCAAAAGCAGTAGCAATCCATCTTGTACCCAAAGTTCCCCAACAGCGCCTCCCAAGCCAATGGCTAGGGCTGCCATTTCCCATCCTTCTTTGGGGATCGTGTCATTCTGAATTCGGGCAACTTCGTGCCAAAATAGGAGATTACGTTGGTCAAGGGCAAACTGCTCCCATTTCACTAAGTCAATTTGCACCTCCACCTCATCGCTACCAATTTCTTCGGTGCGTAACAATGGGGGATTGACCTCAGTCGTTCCTTCCACCATGACCCAGCTTTGCAATTCTGGGGGGAGTAAGGTTTTTAGACGCCGGAGTTCACTCATCTCGGCTTTGGCAGAAGAGGTTGCATAAGATGTCATAGATCTGCCTCCAGGAAACTTAAACCAATAAACAAAGGTATCATTTGGCAGTATAGCGAGATTCGTCCTCTGCCTTGTTTCTGGCTAAGTGTCAGGATTCAACGGAATACGGCAAGGGATGGGGGAGATGAAGAAGATAGGGAAAAGAGTACTGATGAAAAATAATGCGTCACTGTAGCGCTAGATACGAGAAGACCCGGAGTTCACGCCTATCCCAAGCATCTCGTATTGCTGCTACCTTCCGGTTCTGACAAGGTTTGAGCGTTGGGATTGCATGAATCCGAGTCATTTACCAGTATAACAGCTTTGAACCCCATTGATCAGTTCACGGAGATATTTTTTCATTCGGCAATGATGCACCATTCGTGAAGTTGGTATTTGACACAGTGATTTGCCACCAACGGATCTCCCTCGACGATCGCCTGTGCTTCTTGTTTGGAACTCGCCTCAAACAGGAGCATTCCTCCTCCTTTCTCCGCCCAGTAACCTGTTTTGGCTTGATGTCCTTTGGCAATCAAGTCTTGGACGTAGGCTTTATGAGCTGGAACATATTGATCAAACGTAGGTTTATCGACGATGCCTTCTTCTATCTTGACGAACCAGGGCATTTGCTTTTTCCGATCAAAACCGCAGATAGTACATTATCTCAGATATCAGGTCTGGGGGAAGGGCGAGGCGTTGCTGGAAGTCGGCTAAATTCCGATAATTGCCCATCTCTTGCCGATTTTGGGCGATCGCTCTCGCTAAAAACAAGTCAACTCCAGGAATTCTGCTCAGTTGTTCCACGGATGCCGTATTCGCCGGAATCGGTATCGGGGTGGCTGGACTTTCAGCGTCATAGTAACAAAAGCTGAGAATTGGTTGTAACGGCTGTAACCGCGCCACAGGGATACTTAACGCCGCCGCAATATCCTCCAAACAGCAAAACTGTACCCCACTATTTGCCAATTCAACCAGCGATCGCGCTTGATGGATGGATATTCCTGGTAATCTCAGCCAGTCATCCACCGTCGCTTGATTGACATCAATTCTCATCCCCAGCGCCACCGCCACCTCTATTTCTTGCGCCGATTGCAGCCGATAGTAGGGATCACTCTGAATCCGGGTTTGGATTGAGCGCCAGGTTGGGTTTAATCGATCCGTCGATAACAGCCAGTCAAACAATGCCATCTTCTTTTCACGCGATACGATCCAGTAATTGGCGACGCTTTTGCTCAAACTCATATTCTGACATCAATCCCTCCTGACGCAGCTTATCCAGTTGTCGCAGTGCATCCGCGATCGCACCCACTTGCGCCGGATCAACCTCTGGGATTTGACTTGGCGCTGATGTCCCGGTTGGGATCAAATCGCCATTAAAATTTTGGTCGAATTGCTCCGAATTTTGCAACAAATACCATACCCCTTCAATGGCACTCGCCACTCTGGGAATTGGTGTCCAGGAGAGCAACAAATACAAAACTCCCCACCAAGGTTGCCCCAGATAAAACTTGTGCAGTCCAGAAAAAGGTATCACTACCCCACTAAATGCCAGTAAGGAAGCAACTTTTCGACTTTTCGGCTTGCTTAACATAGTGGTTCAAACACCAGACGAAAGGACACCGTTATCAATCAAGAAAGAGGAACGCCATACTTTTATGATATTGAATGCTTCCTCAATTACATTTACATTCAAATCTTCACCTGTACACCTCTGCTACACCCCTGCACCCCTGCACCCCCACTCCCCTGCACCCCGCATCCCCACACCCCTACTCCCTTGTATCCCCAATACGGATAACCGAAGTTTCCTCTAAGTGCAACACTGCACTAGAATATGACTGGAAACGGCAGTACAACCCACTCGGTTGATCGGGTAAGAGCTATGGGGTTTTTTGATTCAGATATAGTCCAACAAGAAGCTAAACAACTGTTTGAAGATTATCAGTCCCTTGTCCAATTGGGAGGCAGCTACGGTAAATTTGACCGAGAAGGGAAGAAAATTTTCATTGATCAGATGGAAGCGATGATGGAGCGCTATCGAATTTTTATGAAGCGCTTCGAGTTATCCGAGGATTTTATGGCTCAGATGACAGTTGAGCAGCTTAATACACAACTTGGTCAGTTTGGCATCACGCCTCAGCAAATGTTTGATCAAATGCAAATGACGTTAGAGCGGATGAAATCGGAACTGGAACAGCAGTCTTAGAAGTGGACTCGGAGGGGTTTGGTGTAACCAAACCCCTGTTGTTTGCGCCGCCTATCCTAGACATCCACCCGATTAGGTGAAGCCAATTCGTGCTTGAATAGAGTAAGGGCAGCTTAATCGCTGCTCAAATCGCGGTATTTTGGGAAAGGAAGATACCCACTCATGAAAGGCAAACACGTTTTACTCACTGGCGGTACTGGCGGACTAGGAATAGGGGTGACTCCAGCCGTATTAGCCTCTGCACCCAAAACAGTAACCATTCCTTATCGCAATCCTCAAGATGTAGAACGCCTCAAACAAATCCTATCCCCGGCGGATTTTGCCCGGATTAGCTTTGTCCCTAGCGATCTCACTGATGAGGCGAATGTCAGCAAGATGATCAACGATATGGAAGGGGTGGATGTACTGATCCATTTAGTGGGTGGCTTTTCCATGGGAAAAACCCACGAATACAGTTATGAAGCCTGGAAAAACGATTTTGACCTAAACTTAAATACCACCTTTTTGGTGTGCAAGCACAGTTTGGCGAAAATGCTGCCCCAGAATTATGGGCGCATTATTACCGTGGGATCGCGGGGTGCTGTGCAACCGGGGGGACAGTTAGCCGCCTACTGTGCGGCAAAAGCTGGCGTTGTCGCCCTGACTCAAGCGATCGCGGATGAAACCAAAGACACGAATATCACTGCCAATAGTGTACTCCCTAGTGTGATTGACACACCAACCAATCGTCAAGCCATGGGGGAAGAAAATGCAACTCAGTGGGTGAAACCCCAATCTATCGCCCAAGTGATTTGTTTCTTAGCCTCAGACGCGGCGCAGGATGTAAGCGGTGCGGCTGTTCCGGTTTATGGCAGCATTTAAGTAGAGACGTAGCATGCTACGTCTCTACATGGTTGTAAGGGCGGGTTTTACTTAACTTAATTCGCCCTTCTTTGGAGATCATATCTGGGTAATTAATCGCCCATCATTGGTCATTCGTCAGTGATAAGAAACACAGATAACCAATAATTTTAGAACTATTTTATATCGCTTAACTCTAAATATACTATACTCTATTCCCTATCAATTGGAGTTACACAACAAGGATGACTTCTCTGATCTCTAAAAAAATATGTATGCTGGGTGATTTTAGTGTCGGTAAAACCAGCTTAATTCGTCGCTTTGTAGAACGACAGTTTAGTGATAAGTATTTGTCTACTGTGGGGGTAAAGATTTCCCGAAAAACGGTTGAGGTGCAAGCCAAGACGCCAAAAAAGGCGCTCCAGGTACAAATGCTAATCTGGGATTTGGAGGGAAATACTAAATTTAAAACGGTGACGCCGATGTACCTACAAGGCGCAACCAGTGCGGTAATCGTAGCTGATGTCAGTCGCCAAGTCACAATCGATCATATTTCAGATCACTTACAGGCGTTTTTATCCGTCAATCCCAAAGGATTTGGTATCGTTGCGTTAAATAAAGCGGATCTTCTTTCGGAAAAACAACAGCAAGATTTGCTAGACAAGTGTCAATTGAATTATCCAAATAAAATCACTGCTGTCTATCCCACATCAGCGAAAACGGGTAAAAATGTTGACGATATTTTTTTTACCCTAGCTCAGCAAATGGTTGAATGAAGAAGATTTGATCGACTGTATGACAAAATCGCATTATGTATAACGATGAAATACATTACTATAGGCTAGAGTTGATAGTACGAAAAATAACTAGAAGCTGTCAAAGGTGAAAACATGGAGCAAATTCACAGATTTGCCACCCTAGACATCTGCACCGAATAATGTGGCTTTAGCTGAAAGCCTAAACCTAAGCTGATATGAGCATCTTTTTAAATAAACTTTTATCCCTGTTAGCACCACGCCATAGGGAATATTTATTAATCAATAGGGACGGTAAAATTCTGGAGACTTCTCCGGGAGTCAAGCGATTTGCTGAAGATTTCGATCAAGTTCGCCAAGGACAAAATATCTGTCTGGGATTTCCAGAACTCATTGGGTTAGAAACCATTTTGATTGATATTCTGGACGAACGACAGAATAATTTTGAATTAAAGGGGATTAGTCGGTGTTCAGTGACAGGCGAATCGCTGTATTTGGATTTGTATGTAATTAAACATCCTTTGGGTTTTGACCAGTATAACCCTGACAAACCCAATCAATTAATTATTTTATTAGAAGATGTCACAGAACGGATGGTTTTAGAACAAACCTTAGTTCAAGCCACTAATGAAACCCGTTTATTATTGAGTCGCTTATCAGCATCTAAAGCGTATATTGAGCAAATTATTACAGCTATGGCAGATGCACTCTTGGTGACGAAGCCTACGGGAATCATTAAAACAGTTAATCGTTCGGCACAAACTTTATTTGGCTATGACGAATCTGAGTTAATTGGCAACTCTATTCGCCTAATTTTGTCTCTAGCTGATGACTTACTCACCGAACATCAACAGCAGCTTTGTGTTGAGCCAACATTCATCAATGATTGGGAGGTTGTCTGTCAGAAGAAAACGGGAGAAAAAATAATGGTATCTTTCTCCTGTTCAGCGATTCAAATGGAAACAGAAAGTAGTCCCCATTTTATTTATATTGGTCGCGATATTACGGAGCGTCAGCGCACACAAAAGCGGATAGCGACTCAACATGCCATTACCCGCATTCTATCGGATTCAGGCACAATCGAGGAGGCGATGCCTAAAATTTTGCCTGCAATTGGTGAAACGTTGGTGTGGGATTTGGGTGAACTTTGGATTTCAGAAGTGATAGGCGATCGCGAAATAGATAGGATAACACCTCAGTTGCGGTGCGAACATACTTGGGTTAGCCGTGCGATTCCAGAATCGATGTCGATAACTCAGCCATTAATTGCATCCCCTAAGGGGGGATTACTGGGTCAAATTTGGACGAGTCGTTCTCCTGAATGGATTAGCGGTATCACCTCAGAATCTCTATCCCCAATCTTGCCAATTGCTGAATTACGCAGTGCTTTTGGCTTTCCAATTCAAGACGATGAGCAAATTTTGGGTGTAATCACCTTCTATTCCTATGATGTGCAACCCCCAGATCCGGAACTAATGCAGGTTATGGCAACAATTGGTAATCAGTTAGGACAGTTTATAAAGCGTAAACAAGCAGAAGCCGCATTGCGGCAAGAGCAGGAAAAATCTGAACAGCTACTCCTGAATATTTTACCTGAACCGATTGCTGATCGATTGAAACATGAACCTCAGATCATTGCCGAGGATTTTGCTGAAGTTTCGGTTCTTTTTGCTGATATTGTCGGGTTTACTCAACTGTCGTCCTCAATGCCTCCGATTACGCTGCTTAACTTACTCAATCAAATCTTTTCGATTTTCGATGAACTGTGCGAACAGCATCAATTGGAGAAGATTAAAACCATTGGGGATGCGTACATGGTGGTGGGGGGATTGCCGCGATCGCCCCTCAACCATGCCCACGCGATCGCCCGAATGTCACTGGATATGCAAGCCGCGATCGCCCAATTTCGTGACCAGACGGGACAGGCGTTTAATATGCGAATTGGCATCAACACCGGACCTGTAATTGCTGGCGTAATTGGTCTAAAAAAATTCAGTTATGATTTGTGGGGAGATACCGTGAACATTGCCAGCCGCATGGAGTCACAGAGTATACCCGGACGTATCCAAGTAACAGCGGCAATCTACGAAAAATTAAAGGATACATTTGAGTTTGAGCAACGAGGTATGATTGACGTGAAGGGTAGAGGCAAGATGACGACCTATTTTCTTATTGCTGTAAAATAAATTATTATAATTAGATAGCCAATAAACACATTCAAGCGAGGAGGTATTTGCTTTTCTCCAGCTTGGTTAAACTCTACGCTGATCAGGTAGAGACGTAGCCAGCTACAGCGGTGATTAATAAAAGCAGGATAATAATGAATGAAGAATAATTAATAGTGTTAAATCCGATGCTTGCTATATATAATTTCTATGCTGTAATTATTGAGGTCAAAAATTATTAGGAATAAAATAAAGCTGAAGAGATTAGCTAATCTAGGTCATATAAATTCCCATGCACCCCCTGTTTAAAAAATTATTATTTTCTCGTCATATTGAATACTTAGCCGTCGATGAGTCATTCAATATTTTAGAACTATCCCATAAAATCGCTCAGTTCGCCGACCGTCCTCAGGATTTGAGTATCGGTAAGGATGTGCGTCTGAGTTTCCCGGAACTTGTAGGCATTGAAGAGATTTTAAGCGATATCCTTCAGGGGCGACAGTTAAACTTTGATTTAAAAGGAATTGGACGATTTTCTGGACGAGGTAATCTTCTCTATTTTGATATGTATATTATTAATGACAGTGAAGACTATCAGGCAGGCAATAAACTAATTATTTTATGTGAGGATGTCACTGAGCGGATGAATTTAGAACAGACCTTAGTTCAACGCTCAAATGAAACGACCTTATTATTAGATGCTTGGGCAGCATCAAGTCAATATCTTGATAAAATTATTCAATATATAGGAGATGCTTTATTCGTCACTAATTCGTCATCTGTTATAAAAATTGTCAATAAAGCGGCTAATTTCTTATTCGGTTATAACAATTCTGAGTTAATCGGCAAATCTTTATCTTTAATTATTGATGAGTCTCAGGTTGAAAATTTAGTGGCACAGAAAAATGGATCTTATTGCAATGGCATCAACACAACTAAAGTGGTTTGTCAGACTAAGACAGGAGACAAGATTCTCGTGGCATTTTCCTGTTCTAGGATTGAGAGCGAATTAGAAGACGAACAAGATATTATTTATATTGGGCGTGATATCAATCGATGAAGTAAATTTAAGAAATATTAAGAAACCTCAAATTCTTACTGTTCCCTATTCCCTGTTCCCTGTTCCCTGTTCCCTGTTCCCCAATCCCCCGCCCAAACTGCATAAGTGTCACCGGATGAGAGATACCTTGGCTTTAAAGAGGTTAAACTGGCGGACATTAGATCCCATCAGCATCAACTATGGAAGCAGGAACATTTTTCCCATCCCCACCCCCCCTAAGTCAAGACTTAGCCATTTCTACCCATGGATTGACAAAGCAATTTGACCGACATATCGCCGTCAATGATATCGATTTACAAGTCGCCCCTGGTGAAGTCTATGGATTGATTGGTCCCAATGGCGCAGGGAAAACGACGCTAATTCGCATGTTAGCCGCCGCCGAGGAACCGACGACGGGTGAAATTTATATTAATGGCGATCGCTTTTTGCGGGATCAAAGCAACCCCAAACTCAAGCAGCGCATTGGTTATCTCCCCGATGATTTCCCGGTTTACGAAGATTTAACAGTTTGGGATTATCTGGACTATTTTTCCCGACTCTATCGCCTGCGAGAACCCCGGCGTACTCGACGCCTGCGGGAAGTGTTGGAACTGGTACAGCTTACCAGTAAGCGCAAAAGCTTAATTGCTACCCTGTCGCGGGGAATGAAACAGCGCCTGAGTTTGGCGAGAACGATTATTCACGAACCGATTCTGCTGTTACTGGATGAACCCGTTTCCGGATTAGATCCCATCGCCCGGATGCAGTTTCGGGAAATTATCAAAACGTTACAAGAAGCGGGGATGACGATTCTGATTTCGTCCCATGTCTTGAGTGACTTAGCCGAACTCTGTACCTCAGTGGGGATTATGGAACTCGGCTATTTGGTGGAAAGTGCGCCTTTAGCTGAACTGTATCGCCGCCTTAGCCGTCAGAAGATTATTCTCTCCAGTTTAGGAGATATGGACGCATTGACGGCTGAACTGAAAAATTATCCGTTAGTGCAAGAAATCGAACCGATTTCGGGAAAAAACCAGATACGGGTTGATTTTACTGGGAATCCAGAAGAGAGTGCGATGTTGTTGCGATCGCTAGTTGAAGCGGGAATTCCGTTAACCGAGTTTCACTGTACCCAAGAGGACTTAGAAACTATATTCTTAAAGCTAGGACACCAACAAGTCTCTTAGAACGTTTTGAATTATGTGTAGGGGCGGGTTTTACTATTATCGTTTTTGACATCACCCCGATGTCACTAAACCCGCCCCGACTAAGGTTTTTTCACGAATAACAAATGACAAATTACTAAGGACAAATGACCAATTTAGGAGACTGTTTTCATGGTACTTAAAGGAATAGACAGACTAGGAGACTGGAACCCGCAACTCTTGCGGGAATTGAAGGGAAGATTGAAAGGGCGGAATCTCGCGATCGCACTTGGCGCATCGGTACTTGGCTATTTAGCGATGTTCCTCTATGGATTAAATCAATTAACTCGCTTGAGTGATCCTGACTACTACGTTGACCGTAAGGAAATATTCTGTAAACTTCCCGATACTTACCTAGCCAATCAAGCCAAACTGTCCCAACTACAGGAACAGTATCGCTCACTTCAAGACCAATTCTTTCGCTATAGCAGTGCAGAATCCTTTGATCTGGACAAAATTAATCAACTCAAAGGCAGTATAGCGGACGTTAAGGCAAAAATCACCCATCTACAAGAAATGGGTACAAGTTACGAATGTCCAAAGGGTGCCATTGATATTCCGCTGTGGTGGCACTATCAACATGGACAAATGTTTGCGTGGCTGAGTGTAATTGCCCTGTTCATCCTGCTAATTGTAGGGACATATATGCTCATCGCTGACTTAGCCGGAGAGGAACGTCGCGGTACACTTAATTTTATTCGCGTTAGTCCCCAATCGGCTCAGAGTATTTTATTGGGAAAAGTATTAGGCGTTCCTATCTTACTCTATATAGCAGCAGTTTTGCTTATCCCCTTGCATTTGTGGTTAGGCTTATCTGCCCAAATTCCCCTGGGAGAGATTTTCAGTTTCTATGCTGTTTTAATCGCAGGTTGTACCTTCTTCTACAGTGCTGCACTGCTGTTTGGGTTAATGAGTTCTTGGTTAAATGGATTCCAATCCTGGTTAGGAGGTGGCGCTGTATTCCTATTTCTGCTGATAGCATTCAATCGGTGGACTTGGATAACTCAAACTCCATTGGATTGGGTGAAACTATTTTCTCCTGATGTCATTCTGCCCTATCTTTACAATCAAACAGAACATTATAGCCCTGACTTTATTGGCTATAGTACGCCAATAGAAAGCCTGCAATGGTTCCATATACCTGTGGGGTTGACTGGATTAGGTATCGTCAGTTTTGTCCTATTGAATTATGCTTTATGGACAGGTTGGATTTGGCAAGCCCTGAAGCGACGCTTTCAAAATCCCAATACGGCTGTCCTAAGCAAACGACAAAGTTATTGGCTAGTTGCTTGTGTGGAAATCTTACTGTTAGGATTTGCTGTGCAAGAAAAGCAGGACATCTATATATCTTATTCACTCGTTGATAATCTGTGGATCATTTTCTGTTTCAATGTTGCGCTATTCCTGGGTTTAATTGCAGCACTTTCCTCTCACCGCCAAGTCCTACAGGATTGGGCGCGTTATCGTCAGCAACAAGGAACAATTCGCAAAAAGTGGAGAATCGTTCAGGATTTAATTTGGGGAGAAAAGAGTCCAGCTATCGTTGCCATTGGGATTAATTTAGCGATTGCCACAACACCTTTTTGGGTTTGGATTGCATTGTGGAATGAGCCAGGATTCGACAAACTCAAAGCCTTGTTAGCCGTCGCTTTCTTCATCTGCATTACGCTAATTTGTGCCACCCTAGGGCAGCTAATATTAATGATGAAAACGTCTAAGCGGGCGCTGTGGGCAACGGGTACTATTGGGGCTGTTCTTAGCTTGCCACCAATTATGCTGTTAGTATTGGGAATTGAGACTCACGACAATCCTATTCCATGGCTATTTTCCTCATTTCCTTGGGCAGGAATTGAATATGCGGCTACCTCAATGATGGCTTTTGCTATCCTTAGCGAATTCCTACTCTGGGGACTCTTAACGTTTCAGCTAACACGGCAATTACGCAAAGCAGGTGAGTCAGCGACTCAAGCTTTATTAGCGGGACATTCCTCAAGTCGTCATTAGATGAAACTTAAGGTAAATTTCGTTCGTAGTAGGCACTTTAGTGCCATAAGCGTTCGCATCGCTGACTACAAACTGATAAAAGACCCGTTAAACTTGAGAGTATGAGTTCAGTGTTTGTGGTTAGGACTCAAGGTTTTAGGCGCTAAAGCGCAACTACGAACGAACAGTTAATTTGGAGATATTCTCTATGTTTTATACACTGATAAACCGACTGGGTGATTGGAATCCCCAGTTGATGCGAGAACTTCGAGGACGGTTGCAACTCCGCAATGGATGCCTGGTTGTGGCAACGTCTTTAATGATTCAAGCGTCAATTTTGTTATCGTTTTCTAGCCAAAACTGTACGAGTTATGTTAATAATCGCTGTGTCGAATTCGTCTGGGAATTGGACTGGCTGATGATTTTCAGAACACTCAATTGGATTTTGCCTCTGTCTTTATTTTCCATCGGCGTCTACTTGCTGGTTTCGGATTGGATGCAAGAACATCGGCGCGGTACGCTCAATTTTATTCGCCTCACTCCCCAATCTAGTCAGCGTATTTTGTGGGGGAAAATGCTGGGTGTGCCGATATTAGTTTACCTGGGATTAAGTTTGGCTATTCCTCTACATTGGATCTCAGGAATTGTTGCGGGTGTTCCCTTGGCTTGGATTATCAGTTTTTATGCTTTAATCCTGGTCACTTGTGGATTGTTCTATGGTTTAGGATTACTCAATGCGTCCTTAACTAAAGCGTCTTATCAAGGGTTAGCAGCTAGTCTAATCGGGGCGTGGTTAGGAAGTTTGTTTATTGGGGTACTGGATTGGCATTTTGATTGGCAAACCTTGACATACAGGGATTTAGGAAATTGGTCTTGGTTTCTTTGGAATTTGGGTGAAGCGCCTTTACAGCTAACGTTGTGGATGCTAATCACTATTAGCGTTAGCGCCTACTGGGTTTGGCAAGCAACTAATCGTATGTTCCGCAATCCCAATGGAACCCTATTAAGTAAACAACAGAGTTATTCGTTAGTAGGAAGTGTTCAAATTTGGCTATTGGGATTATTTTGGTCACTTCCCCGCCAGTTTTTAACTAGCCAAGATGCACTATTTGGCTGTCTGTTTGGAATTTCTCTGTTTAGCTTGGTTGTCTTATTAGCGGTTAGTTTTGCAATTTCGCCGCAACGACAAAGTTTGTTAGATTGGTCAAGGTACGGGCAATTCCAACGTCAGAATTCAACGGTTAAAAATGTGCAGATGTCATGGCGGGAGTGGCTTTGGGGTGAAAAGAGTCCCTCATCTGTCGCGATCGCGTTGAATTTAGGGATTACGGCAATTGTCTGGTTCCCATGGTTACTGCGGTTTCCCGTCGCCGTCGATGATAAAGTGAAAGCGATCGCGGGATTATTACTGTGTGCTAATTTAATTGGATTTTACGCCATTCTCATTCAATTGATGCTGATAATCCGACGCAAAAAACCGTGGATTTGGGCAGGAAGTACCTTGAGTATGACTATTTTTGTCCCTCTATTTATTTTATCTGTCATACAAGCGGAATTCACTTCAGGAGTACAATTGCCAGGATTATGGCTTGTGTCAGTATTTGGTGCGCCTTGGATCATTTTAGAACAGACATCCGCCTTCACCGTCTTATTTAGTGTATTGGGTCAATGGGCAATAATGGCAGGATTAATTGTGCAATTAACTCGTCAGTTAAAACGTATCGGCGAATCGGCATCAAAACCGCTATTTGCCAATCCTAATGCTTTGCCTAATGTATCGAAAGTGCGCTGAAGTTTCACCAACCAGTTTGGGTTAACACGACAAAGATTATTCTTTATGTTTCAATTAGGAGATTCTCAATTATGCGACTAACTTGGATCGATCGCATTGGCGAATGGAACCCGCAGCTATTGCGGGAAGTGAAAGGTCGTCTTAAGGGACGGAATGTCGCGATCGCACTGATTATATCCTTAGTGGGTCAATTCCTGCTATTCTTTTCTTGGTCAGGCGATCATCCTCGTCGCCACCTGAGTGAACTGGATATACAGCTTTGGTGGCAAGATCACTATCGCGACATGTTCATATCCCTCAGTTTGGTTGTTTTCTTTGCCCTCTTAGTTATTGGTAGTTACATGCTAATTGCTAACCTGGGTCATGAAGAACGACGCGGTACATTGAATTTCATCCGACTCAGCCCTCAGTCAACGGCGCAGTTTTGGCTGGGTAAACTCTTGGGAGTTCCCATTCTCCTCTATCTAGCCATTGCGATCGCTGTACCCTTCCATCTGTGGTCGGGTTTATCTGGCAAAATTCCCCTGGCAGAAATTATCAGTTTCTGGGTAATTCTCATCGCCAGTAGTGGTTTTTTCTTCAGTGCGGCACTTTTATTTGGCTTATTTGGTTCCTGGTTTAGTGGGTTCCAAGCTTGGTTAGGCAGTGGGGCAGTTTTTACATTTTTGGTGATGGCGAATGTTAAACCCATTAACAACAGTTCTTTCGATTGGTTAAGTCTGTTTTCTCCATCAGTGTTATTCCCTTATATTGTCGATAAAACCAATTCACATTATACAGGTTTCCCCTTTAACTTGGGAAAAATTCAAGCGTGGCAATTTTTTAACCTGCCATTAGGAATGATGGGGTTTAGCATTGTTGTCTTGGCACTGCTTAACTATGGTTTATGGACCTACTGGATTGGACAAGCCTTTAACCGACAGTTTCGGAATCCGGGTACAACGCTACTGAGTAAACGCCACAGTTATTTATTCACGGCTTGCTGGATAACATTTACCCTAGGTTTTGCCCTGCAACATCCGAGTTCAAGATATTCACCGCAGTTTCCCGATAACTTCTACATCGTACTGGGATTAAATCTGGTACTGTTTTTGGGGTTAATAGCTGCCTTATCTCCTCAGCGTCAAGCATTACAGGATTGGGCGCGTTATCGACATCAAAATCGTTCCACTGTGAAGTCTTCGTTGATGGCAGATTTACTCTGGGGTGAAAAGAGTCCCGCTTTATTGGCGATTGCGATGAATTGTATGATTGTGGCACTCCCGTTAATCGGTTGGATTTTGCTGGAGTCAGTGGATATTGACATGAAACTGCAAGCTTTTGCCAGCCTAATTCTCAGCCTGAGTATGATGTTAATCTATAGCGCGATCGCACAGCTAATGCTGTTGATGAAAACGCCTAAGCGGGGAATCTGGGCAACTGGGATACTTGTCGCGGCGATTGTTTTACCACCAACTCTATTGAGTGTATTATCGATTGTTCCCGGAACAAACTGGGGCGGGTTATGGCTGTTTACAGCATTTCCTTGGGATTATGTGATGCGCCATGCATCCGTGGGATTGGTGTTGCAAGCTTTTCTGATTCAAGTGATTATCTTGGGTGGGTTAAATTGGCAGTTAAGGCGACAGTTGCGCCTAGCTGGAGAATCTGCCACGAAAGCACTTTTAGCAGGGCGTTTACCTTTGTCGAATTGACCGACTGGATTGGGCGCACGCCATGCGCCCCTACAATTTCTGAATGTATTTCTAATTCATCAAATAAGGTGTGCCACGCCACGACTGGATTGACACAGCTAAAATTGTGGATTAGATGTGACGATTGAATCGGGCGCAAGTCTTTGCGCCCCTACGGTTTCTAGATGGAATGAATTCCCCCACTCTATATTGCTTCTATCGCGGCTTCGAGTGCGATCGCGACATGAGTCCAATGGGTTCCCCCTTGACAAAATACGATATAAGGATCTCGCAGCGGTCCATCAGCAGAAAACTCCGAGGTACTCCCATCAATAAATGTGCCTCCCGCCATGACTAACTGACTCTCATATCCCGGCATTTGGGCGGGTACAGGATCGAGATAGGAACCAATGGGAGAATATTGCTGAATTGCCCGACAAAAGGCGATTAATTTCTCCGGTGAACCTAACTGAATTGCCTGAATAACATCCCGGCGAGATGCCATGGGTTGAGGATTGACCGGATAGCCTAACTGATCAAAGATATAAGCGGTTAAATGCGTTCCCTTAATTGCCTCTCCCACCATTTGCGGGGCGAGAAAAAGTCCTTGAAATAATAACCGATTCTGTTCAAATGTTGCCCCACCTGAACTACCAATTCCGGGGGCAGTTAATCGACAGGTTGCGGCTTCGACTAACTCGGCTTTTCCAGCAATATATCCCCCAGCAGTGACAATTGTGCCACCCGGATTTTTAATCAACGATCCCGCCACTAAATCCGCACCAACCGCTGGAGGTTCTTTGTCTTCAATAAACTCGCCGTAACAGTTATCGACAAAACAAATTGTATTCAGATTTTGCTGTTTAACGCATTGGACAATTTTTTCGATGTCTGTTATAGAAAGACTAGGACGCCAAGAATAACCACACGATCGCTGAATTAAGACGAGGCGCGTCCGTTGTCCAATTGCTGTTTTTAATGCCTGCCAATCAATGGTTCCATCAGCCGTTAATTCTAACTGACGATAATCAATGCCAAACTCCTGTAATGATCCTTGACCTTGACCTCGAACACCAATCACTTCTTCCAAGGTATCGTAAGGCGCACCCACCACAGATATCATCTCGTCACCGGGACGCAACACCCCAAACAAGCAACAGGCGATCGCATGAGTTCCAGAAACCAATTGAACTCGCACGGCTGCTGCTTCAGCACCCATAACTTCTGCAAATACTTGGTCTAAGGTTTGCCGACCTAAATCGTCATGTCCATAACCACTTACCCCAGCAAAGTGATGTACCCCAACGCGATAATTACGAAAAGCCGTCAGAACTTTTTTCAGATTTTGCTTGACGTTGATGTCAATATCTTCAAAAATTGGGCGGAGTGCTTTAACAGCGTCTTGAAGCTGTTCTGAACTGTTGATTACCATAGAATTGTTTTTTTAGATCGAATTCATAAAATGCAACGTATTTTTGTCCAACTGGTTATCGTAACCAGTTTAGCCTTAAGCCTCCTCCTAACTAGCATCGCTCCGGCGGCTGAAGCAATGACGGTTAATTTTACTTGGCAAGGCAATCAGGGCTATTTGGCAACAGGAACATTCAATTATGATGAAAAAACGGCTCCTGCTATACTATCAGAAAAAGGAGTGGGTACAACTCAAGCCTTAGAAAGCTTGACCGTTTCTTTTGCTGATCCATCGAATCATCCGATTAAAACATATAATACTATTAACGATGGTGTATCAACGGGCAAGTATTTTCAGTTTAACTTTAATACGATGACTCAAGACATTATTGGTTCAATTGATATTGGCGGTGAGTTACCCGGAGATATTTATTTAAAAGGAACGGTTGATACAGACTTATCCTTGATTCAAGTTTTTGATTCAGGAGCGGAGAAAATAGTCGATAGTAATTCAGGGACAATTGTTATCCAAAGTAATTAGGGGCTACTGAATAAGTCTTGTGGTGGGGAGAGGCAATAGGGCATTGGTGTCAACTTAAGCTTAACCCCTCTCCCCCAGCCCCTCTCCCACGCCGGGGAGAGGGGAGCAAGAGCTTAAGTCAGATATTAGCGAGCAAGATGCTCGCACTACTACGGCAAGGATTTCACCATTATTGACATTAAGGTTTAAATGCCGAACAGCTTATGATAAATGACAAATGACCAATGACCAATGACCAATGACGATCCCCACCATTAACTTTAATTTCTCCCACCTATTGACACCAATTGTTCAATCGCCTCTGCCTCAGTTGGTAAAGCGGCGGTGAGGACTTCACTACCCTCCGGAGTGACTAAAACATCATTCTCAATCCGAATCCCACGCACATCAGCAAACTCAGCCAAACGATTCCAGTCAACCACATCTTGATACTTGGCGCGTCGTTCTGGATCATTTAAAATAGCTGGAACTTGATAGAATCCAGGTTCAATCGTTACTAGCATTCCCGATTGCAAGGGTCGATCCAATCGCAGAAAACCTAAGCCAAAGCGATCGCTCCTGACTCGCCCCTCTGCATATCCGGCTAAATCCCCTAAATCTTCCATATCATGCACATCTAAGCCCAGCAAATGCCCAACACCATGGGGAAAGAATAAAGCATGAGCATCTCGTTCCACTAAATCCGATACCTGTCCCCGCAGAATCCCCAAATCCACTAATCCTTGAGTCAGGGTGGCGGCGGCTAACAGATGAATGTCGCGATATTCGACACCGGGATGAATTTTCTCAATACAAGCGTTATGGGCGGCTAAAACAGTATCGTAAATATCGCGCTGCGTCGAAGAAAAGCTTCCAGTTACAGGGAAGGTACGAGTCACATCGGCTGCCCATCCCCTCTCCGTTTCTGCCCCCACATCCGCCAACAGTAAATCTCCAGATTGTAAAGCGTGGTGATACTGTTCATTGTGCAACACTTCGCCGTGAACCGTGACAATACTGCCATAAGCACAACTCATGTTGTGGGCAAGAATCACCCCTTCCATCGCCCCCCGGATTGTGGCTTCGTAGAGGCATTCTGTTGCCACATCTCTACCCCCGATTGCCTGCATTCCCGCTTTATGGGCAGCTACTGTCACGGCGGCGGCTTTACGTAACTCAGATAATGCCTCCGCATCGTGGCACAGTCGCAAGGATACAATCGCTTTAGCTAAGTCTCGGTCAATTCCTTCGGGGGCGTTAGCTGGGGCGACGCATCGATTTAACAGTTGTTCTTGCTGCTGATACGTCGCCCTATCTTGCACCGCAACAGTCGCAGCATTGGTTGTCCGCGAGGCTAAGTCTGAGAAGGGAAACGCCGCATCAGCACCAATTTTTTCAGCAATTTCCTCTCGTTTGGGCATTTCGCCATGCCAAAGGGTACTGGCTGGCGAGGGTTCATCCAGAAACAGTTCCAACCTGCCATCTTTGAGATAAATAGCAGCACCTTCTAACGGTAAACCCGCAAAGTAGAGAAAATGACTACTGGCGCGAAATGGAAACGGATTTGCCGGAAAGTTGCGCGGACAAGATTGTCCCGCCCAGAGAATGACCGGAAAATCAATAAGCTGGGCGAGACGAACTCGGCGATCGCGCAGGGTTGTGGCTAGGCTATCGTAGTTTTGCTGGCTCTCCATTAACAGTTGTGTTAACCCATCACTGTATGATAACAAAACTGTTATATCTTAGAAGTCCAACCTGTAACTTGGAGGTGAGAGCCTGCTACTTTTTTATTCTATGAGTCAAAACTGTTGGTGTATATAAGGAAAATTCGCATCTGAGATTATTCAGGATCATCATCAGCCGTGGTGTCTATCCCTTCCGCTTCATACCGTTTTTCTGCCTCCGTTTTTTCTTCAGTGGCGTCTTGATCAGCATCTATGACTGAATCGTTCTCAGTTGCCTGATTTTCATTTTGTGGCGTGGATTCACTGATGGGTTTTACCAGTCCGCAGGAGGTCATCGTTAAACTACCCATCATCAGCAGTAAGCTCAATGAGGCGAGAGACGTCCAAAGGGGTTTTCTCGTTTTGGGTTTTCCTGAAAACATGAGTAAGCCTTTAATTTAGTCATCCATTTAGTTTTAAGGGACGCTCAAGCGACTCAAAAAGTTTCGTTAATATCTTGTGTTTGGGTTGACTTATTTTTATTTTAAAACCGAAAAATATATTTGAATCAAAGCATAATTAATTGAGTGCATTTAGCTCTGTTCAAGACTTATACTGCCACATATTTACAGCAGATTTCAGGTCGATGAGGTACAGCCTCAAGCAAGATCCCCGACTGCTTGGAGAAGTCGGGGATCTGTCTGTGTACCTAACTTACTTGTAACCTCTTCTCTTTCGGAGGGGAGACTTTCGCAGGGGAGAATGGGAAGCGGAACTATCCCTGACAGACTGGCTGATTTCAATCGATCACAATTGACCCTAACCTCGTGTCATTTTGATATGATCCATAATCTGTTGTTTTTTAGAATCGGAATTCATCGAAAAGCCTCGCTGAGGAATGGTGATCGAGCGTTTGATGTGTTCCATGATTCGCTGTTTCCGTTGGTCTGAGTTAGCCATGTTGAGTCCATTGAATGTTACTGTATGTTAAGTTATTCTAATATATTCGTTAAGTAATGTGAACAGTTCCCAAAAATTAATGGACGATCGCTCCGATTGGATTTACAGCTACCCAACCCTAGAGACGGGGACATTACTCAGACGCTACAAGCGGTTTTTTGCCGATATTCAGCTTACATCAGGGGAAACCATTGTCGCCCACTGTCCGAATACGGGTCCAATGACAGGCGTTTCCACTCCTGGAAGTTTAGTTCAGGTATCCCGCAGTGATAATCCCAAGCGCAAATTAGCCTACACCTGGGAGATGATCCAAGTCAATGACACCCAACCGACTTGGGTGGGGATTAATACCGCACTACCCAATCGGGTGATGAAGATCATCCTGGAACAAAGGCTGATTCCGGAATTAGACAATCGCTACAGCCAAGTTCGCCCCGAAGTGGTTTATGGCGCAAATCGGAAAAGTCGGGTCGATTTTTTACTGACGGGAGAGAATGACGCGCCTCCCATCTATTTGGAAGTGAAAAATACGACTTGGGCGCAGGGAACCTTAGCCTTATTTCCCGACACCGTAACCACACGGGGACAAAAGCACCTGCAAGAACTCCAGCAGTTATTGCCCCAAGCTAAGGCGATCATGCTTTATTTTATCAATCGGGGGGACTGCGATCGCTTTAGTCCGGGTGATAGTACTGACCCCGTTTATGGCAAACTTTTGCGAGAAGCGGTTCTCCAGGGGCTTGAGGTGTTACCCTGTCGTTTTGAGACTACTCCCCAAGGGATTCGTTATTTGGGGTTAGCCGAGTTTCAAGTTGATTATGACACCGCATCCATCAGATGAGGGCGAGTCGAGTTCCTTTAATTCTCACGCCGCCTACGATATGCAGCGACTCGCCCCTACAACCGCGATAATCCCAATAATCCTGATAAATGAGCAGTTAGCAATATTCATGGCTTTCTAGATTTCTGGATCGGTAGACTGCTATTATTACCTGCCCTTTGTATTTTCTTGTAACCAAGCCGATAATTCCTCTAAATCGTTAAAATCTAAAATAGCATCACCTAGACCTTCTAATTCTTCAACAGACAAGTTTTGAAGCTGATTAATGATTGCTGGCGGAATTGACCCAAACTGACGCTCCAGCAAACGTAATGTCCATCGGATTCCTTCTTCTACTCGTCCTTCTACTCGTCCTTCTACTCGTCCCTCCTGCTTTGCCTTAACAATAAATCCCCGTTGATCTTCAAGGAATACCTCTCGCTTACGTAATTTTTCTAATTCCTCTACACTTAAATTCGCTTGGTTAGCAATATTCATGGCTTTCTCGAGTTCGGACACCTGTCTAAACGTGGGTGGAATGACTTCCAAGCTGGGAGCGTCTTTAATAAAGTAAATCCATTTATCGGTTAAAGTGTCTAACTCCTCAATCGTTTTCGTGAATTTGGGTAATTCCACAAAAATTAGTTCGATTTCCGGATCGGTATAGTCAAATAATTCCTGTTTTTCCTTTAAGCCAAAACGAGTCAGGAACCGCTGAGTCTGGTTAAACATCTGGAAATCCGTTATCGTTAAGGCGATCGCGGGTTTAAGATGGGAGTATCCTTCTCCATATTTTAATTGATTAGCATAGGTTTTTGTCAGGTTATAAATAACGCGCTTTTCAAAGGATGCCACGTTCAGCACCTGCATTTCGATTAACACCGTTGAGCCGTTATCCAATACAGCTCTGACATCCAGATAACTATCTTTTAAATCGACAACATCCCCAGGATTGTACGGGTCAATAATTTCTAAATCCTGAATCACCGGATTGGCATTATAAATTAGGGCATTTAAAAAGCTAATCAAGATGTCTTTACTGTCGTTCGCTCCAAATATTTTCTTAAAAGCAAAGTCAGTTTTGGGGCTAATAAATATCATGATTATGATTCATCAATAAAGTTAAAAGATGAGATTGAATTTAACATATTTTGCCTTTTTGTAAAGACGTAGCCTGGTACGTTTCTCCAGCAGACGGTTTCAATTACACCGACGGGTGTTTTAGGAACGAGTCTATCTATTGCTCATCATTGAGACTAGCCTGCTCCCTGAAGTGGACAGAGATATTGCTAGGTTTGTCTCCGTCCGCGATCGCGAATGAGGAAGTCCCGTCAATACTACTGTAAATTCACCTAGACAGGACGAGCCATAACGACTCGACCACTTGGGGATAGATTGTTCGGTGAAATTCCTCCTAGCGGCAATAGTTTATTGCTCTACTAAAATGATATTAGACAATACTGGCAGCGTCCTCTAAGCCTTGCTGATACACTTCCTTCTCGTTTCCTCAAGGTAGGGCGACACTGGAGAATGTTAACTATGGACTCTAAGCATGAACTTTTTCGTCCTAATTGGCTTCAACGGTAATGTGACCTGATCACGCATGAGCCAAGACATCTGTAGTGACATCCTCCCGCACCAAATCAAAGATTATGGTGCAGGCTTCCCCAAATCACTTTGAGGATTTCCTGGTTACTCCCTTACGGGATTTCAACACTTGCCTAGATTGGCTTTCACCAATCCCCGGTAGATCGTCTGCACA
>NZ_JAVJQN010000221.1:0-21218 GCF_040218245.1 Coleofasciculus sp. E1-EBD-02
CTGTTCCCTGTTCCCTGTTCCCTGTTCCCTGTTCCCTGTTCCCTGTTCCCTGTTCCCTGTTCCCTGTTCCCTGTTCCCTGTTCCCTGTTCCCTGTTCCCTGTTCCCTGTTCCCTGTTCCCTGTTCCCTGTTCCCTGACAAATGACAAATGACGAATGACGATCTCTACCGTTAGCTTTTATTGTGTCCACCTACTTACAAACCAGGTTCCCTGAACAAAATGAAGGGTCAAAACCGACGCCCTAGTAATCGCTGTCGAACACTTTCGGCAATTTTCTGACCTAAATATTCGGGAATCAAGTTTTCATTGGGACCGAGCAAGTAGAGAATAAGGCGGGTACGTCCACGCCAGACGAGTAAGTTAGCGTTGACGACAAGTAAGTCTTCTTGCCAGACGGCGTACATTACCTTATAAAATAATCCCGGCTGGTTATCAGCTTCAATTAATAAGGCAGGTAGATGAAATACTGGATCGACATAGAACTCAGTTTCGACTTGTTCTAAACCAGCATCCAGATTAAATTCCACCGCCAGCATTTCTTCGACTTCAAAACGTCCCGCCAACGCCTCCCGAATGGCACGGCAGACATTATCTGCTGTTTTGGGGGTTAGGGCTTTGCTACCACGGGATACGACTAGCTTGATAAACACCAACATGGGGGGATTGATTTGACCATGAAGACTCAGGCTGTGAATCGTCAGTCCATAAGCCGCTAAAACCCCGAAAATATCGCTGAGGAGAAAAGACTGGTTACGGTAGGCAAAATGTAGAGCACTTTTCGAGCCTTCGGGTTTGATCTCAATAACGACACGCCGAGTTTTGTAGAGTTTATAAGCCAGTCTCAGGTTTTGCAATTGGATCTCACTACTGACAAACTGCTCATAAAATTCTGGAAACGCCCGGTTGAAGCGCTTCAGCAGTTCTAGTGTTGATGATTTCAGACCCGCAGCCATAAGTAGGGGGAGAAGGCGTTCGCTTTGGTTAAAAGCTTTTAGGATAGACCAGCAAGCTCAGCCTCAAGGCAAAAACCTGCCGTATCTGGTTAATCTCTCACAAATTCGGCACAATAGCCTCAGTCTAGCTAAAGAAGGTCTTGCCCTGAGTCACGATTTGCCACTGACCGCCAAACTTTAAGTGTAGGCGATTAGCGTAGGGATAGGGTCAAATTGGGTGTTTACATAAGACGTTGTTGCTTGGCTGCAAGAGCAAGCTTTGGTCATAATGGTTATCGGAGCGTATTGCGCCAATTGTGGTACGATAAGCATGTCAGGTAAAAGTTGTCCTACCGGGGGTCACTCCGAAAGTTATGCATGATCAGAGACAACTCCACACACTGACTTGATGGAGTGCAGTGTGGGGCTTCTGAAAGCCTTTGTCATTAGCCTGAGTGCTACCGTTCAAAACGTCAAAGTTTTGAATAATCGTCAAGCTAACCCGTTAGATACGTCTAGCCTTAATTAGCTTGGGCTAGGTCTTGTGTAACGGATAACCAGTATAAAATGCTATAGCCACATCGGCATGGGTTTTTGGAAGAGCTTTTTTGGCAGTGCTGACACTGCTTCGACATCGACAAAATTTGAAGGGGATACCATTTCAAATTTCAGCGAGTCTCCTGCGTCTGGCGATCGCGCTGATAATGGGCGTATCCTATTTAGTACGGATCGAGAATTTGATCTGTATGAATTAGAGGAGCTTTGCGACGCCGTGGGTTGGTCAAGACGACCGATGCGGAAAGTTCGTAAAGCGATTGAATATAGTTTCCTCGTCGTGTCCATGTGGCAACAGCGAGGGAACACGAGGCGTCTGATTGGTTTTGCCCGGGCTACGTCTGACCATGCCTTTAATGCCACAATTTGGGATGTGGTGGTTCACCCCCAATTCCAAGGTAAGGGGCTGGGTAAGGCGTTGATGAAGTACACCATTAAGAAACTTCGCAGTGAAGATATCAGCAATATCACTCTCTTTGCCGATCCCCAAGTGGTCAATTTTTATCGGCAAATGGGATTTATGGCTGATCCCGAAGGCATCAAAGGCATGTTCTGGTATCCTGACTAATTTTTGTGCGATTGAGACTGGGCAATTTGGACGCGAAGGTATATTATCAAGATATGCATCGGGATGTAGCGCAGCTTGGTAGCGCGCCTGCTTTGGGAGCAGGATGTCGCAGGTTCAAATCCTGTCATCCCGATTTTTTAGAACAAGTTATAGCAGTAGACAAATCGATTAGGACACATCGATTAGGACTTTCGGCATCTATGTAGAGACGTTGCATGCAACGTCTCTACATAGTCTCTACATAAATGATGTGTCCTAACAGCTATGGCGGTTACTATAAATTAGAGCCAATAAAAACAAAGGGACTGGCGTGGTTTTTAGTTAATCTATCATAGTAACATTAACTCAAATCTTCAACAAGTGGAACTCTAGGGAATTGAACCCAGTCAGTTTTCTTAACTCAGACAAGACTAGGAACGTTCAGGTTTACCTGACTCAACTCTCGTCACTGGTGACAGCTAAACGTCAATCGTAACTATCGTCACTATCGATAGTGCCAGGAAAACAGCCTAGCTCAAGATGGATAGACTCTATCTGACGATTTCAAGCGATTTCTTCAATTCACGAGAGAGATGTCATCATCAAGTGAGAGCGGTATCCTAGTTTTAATGAGATAGTACGCGAGAATTCAAGAGGCAATTGTATGAAATCATTAGTTCGCTGGAGTGCAACATTAGGCTTAGTGGGGACTACTCTCCTAGGCTCCTTTTTTGGTGGAAATCTGCGGGCGCTGGCTTTGACCGAACAGCAGGTAATGGAAAAGTTACAAACCGTACCTGTATTTACGGTTACTGATGGAGAAGGCTCACCCTTAGTCGCCTCTATTCCTAGTCAGAACAATCAGAATGAAGCAGTTGCAGGCGTCTTTATTAGCCAGAGGGATGCAGAAGCGTTTGTAGAACGATTGAAGCAGGAAAAACCTGAGTTGGGTAACCAAGTCCGGGTCGTGCCTGTATCGTTAGCAGAAGTCTACCAACTTGATCAACAGAGTCAAAACCAACCTAATGGTCTAGATTTTGCCTATATTCCAGTGCAGCAGCAAGTGCAGTCCGCCCAACAGCTTCTGGGTCAAGGGCAAGAATTTCGGGGTGTCCCTCTGTTTGTGGCAAAAGGAGGTCAAGAAGGAGGGTATTTAACGATTCAACAAGAGGGTCAGCAAGTCATTCCCTTTTTCTTTGACAAAGAGCAGTTACAGAATTTGGTCAACCGCTTTAAGGAACAACAGCCTAACCTGGCTTCGAGTGTTCAGATCCAGGTTGTGCCGCTAGAGGGTATTATTAATACATTGCAGACTCAGGATAACCCTCAACTTGAGCAAATTCTACTCATTCCTTCGCAAGAATCTTTACAATTTTTGCGTCAATCCTCTTCTCAATAGATCTAAATTAGTCTAAAGGGAATCAGGTTAATTACTCATGGCTACAACGCCAGAGCCATCCTCTAGGACATTGGCAGTATCGGGTCAAAACCTCTGGCTGTGGCGACAAGAAGCCCGTCGGTCGGCTGTAGAGGCTGATATCCCTGTCGCTGAAGTAGATTGGTTGCTTCAAGAGGTTGCAGGACTTGAGCCTCTATCGCTGCGCCTAGAGTCGTTTAAGGCGCGATCGCACATCGAATTACGGTATCCGCTGCCAGTGCTGACTCAACTCTGGCAGCGGCGTCTTTATGACCGTTTGCCTGTACAGTATTTAGTGGGGATCACTCCTTGGCGGCGTTTTTCGCTGAATGTTTCGCCTGCGGTTCTGATTCCTCGACCGGAAACGGAGTATTTAATTGATTTGGCAGTTAGTGCGACGGGACAAAGTGCAACACCCCAACTCGATGCTGGACAGTGGGCAGATTTAGGGACAGGGAGTGGTGCGATCGCGTTAGGATTAGCTGAGGCGTTTCCTGATGCGACAATTCACGCCGTTGATTACAGTAGCGATGCCCTCGCTATTGCCCAACTGAATGCTCAACAGCTAGGATTTGGGTCAAGAATTCAATTTTATCAAGGGTCGTGGTTGTCCCCCTTGGCATCACTCAAAGGGCAATTGAGTGGTATAGTATCCAATCCTCCCTATATTCCTAGAGATGAGCTACAACAGTTACAGCCAGAAGTCCGAGATCACGAACCGCTTATGGCACTGGACGGGGGAATTGATGGTCTAGACTGCATTCGACATCTGATTAATACGTCTGGCGATTACCTGCGTCCTGGGGGCGTTTGGATAATAGAAATGATGGCAGGACAAGGTGATACTGTTGCTCAGTTGTTGCATCAACAGGGGAGTTATTGTCAGATTAAAATCATCCCAGATTTAGCTGGAATTGACCGTTTTGCTTTGGCTTATCGACGGGACTAATTAGGGGCGGCTGAATAAGTGTTGTGGTGAGGGGGAGCGGGGGAAGCCTTCGGCGTGAGCGCGGACCCCTGAGCCTGTCGAAGTTCAGTCGAACACTGGGGAAACCAATGTAGAGGCGTGCCATGGCACGTCTGGAAGCTGGGGGAGCAAGGGTACATTTTTCCTGAGCAAGGTGATGCCATTCTTATGAAGAATGCTACCCAATTTCCTTGAATCAAACTCTCTGTCAATAAAGCTCAAAGTATTGATGGGCTTTGCGGTTTTGGCTTTGTGCAGCAAGCCCTAATTAATAATTCATAATTAATTAAATCAGACGAATAATATCAGATCCCGTACAACACACAGATGAGAAAATGTCTAAAACGATGGATTTGAAAGCATTGCAATTAAGAAAAACCGCCAGAACATGATATGACGAATGACAAATGACAAATGACGAATGACAAATGACAAATTTTGACTTTTGCCTTAACTTCCAGCAAAATATTATATATTTTCCTGAAGCTCTTGGAGTATTCTCTACCTCAATATGACTCATGTCTTCATGTCTGCCCTAGTAGCTGGCGCTAATTCTGGTCAGATCGTCAGCTTTCCCACCGATACGATACCCGCTCTCGCTGTACGACCGGATTATGCAGAATTGATATTTACGCTGAAGCAGCGAAGCAATAACAAACCCTTAATTTTAATGGGTTCATTCCCATCATCACTTTGGTCTTATGTCAAGGGGACAGACGCCGAATTAGAGATTTGGCAGCAAGTGGCAAAGCACTATTGGCCCGGAGCGTTAACCTTAGTGTTACCTGCATCGGATAAAGTTCCGGCAGCCATGAACCCCACAGATCCGACCACAATTGGCTTGCGTGTTCCTGACTCTAGAGTCGCGATCGCGATTTTGTCCCAGACGGGTGCTCTAGCGACGACGAGCGCCAACGTCTCCGGGAAACCTCCCTTACATACAATGCCAGAAATTGAAGCAGAGTTTCCGGAGGTGCTGACGCTTCATCCCACCGAATCCAAAGAATTAGAGGAGCGTCACCCCAATACCCAAGGCGCACCCTCTACGGTGGTGAAATGGAAAAGAGACGGGTGGCAAATTTTGCGCCAAGGCGCTGTCTCATTCGACTGTTCTTTGTCTAAGGGGTGATGACGATGGGGAAAACGGGCTATGCTTGAGCTGAAGGCGGGTATGGCAAGACTAAAAATAGAATTCATTCGTCTACTACCCCAGCCAAATAAAAGATTGTGGATGGGGACTCCCGCGAATTACGTTGAAAAGTTTGAAAAAATATGGGCAACATGGAGCTGATCTATCTGGTAGTCGGTATTGTTATGGGACTTGTTGTCAGCCGCGCTACTCGTTCCAGCAAACAGCCAGAAAGTTCAACGATACCAGAACCGCAACTGTCAAAACCCGAGGAATCCCAGCCAGCTAAGGCGGAACCTGTGAAAGAGACGGAATCCGTGAAAGAGACGGAACCGGTGAAAGAGGATGAACTACAGCCTCTGAAGCAGGAACTCCAGCAAACCCGACTGGCTTACCAAATGGCGCATGAAATGAGCCAGTATAAAGCTGGCTTCTTGGCGCGGACATCCCACGAACTGCGATCGCCCCTGAGTAGTTTGATGGGGATGCATCAGCTCATTTTGTCCGATTTATGTGACTCACCGGAAGAAGCTAAGGAATTCGTGGCTCAAGCCCATACCTCGGCGCAGAAGATGGTAAAACTTTTAGATGAGGTGATTGCTGTCGCCAAAACGGAACACGGTACTAATCGTCTAGAGACTCGCCCTCTGCAATTGAGCCAATGCTTTGAAGAACTCGAAGTCCTCACTCACATGCAAGCCGGGAATCGTAATCTGCGGCTGAAAGTGATTTCCCCTGACCCAGAAATAGAAATATTAGCTGATCCCCGGCGTTTTCGTCAGGTATTAGTGGGAATGGTGGACAGCGCTATTGTCCAAATGGAAGAAGGGACGATTCAGGTTTCTACAGCCAATTCTGACAACCCACAGATGGTGAATATCTGGATTGATGTAGAATGTCCCAACTCGATTTGGAGTGAAGCCGTTGATTTACTCTCCGACACTAATGACTCAGAGGAACAGGAAACAACCTCATCAACAACCTCACCCGGTATGAATTGGTTGATGGTGCAAACCTTGGTGGAGATGATGAAGGGACGCTTGGAACTATTACCTATTCCTGGGAAAGAACCAAGCGACGATTCAGTTACAGACACTTGTATCCGGTTGCAATGTACTATGCCTCTAGCAACTCCGGAGATGATCGAACGAGTGTTGGCAGAGCAGTCATGAGCGGTTGATTGTATAGCACCATTGTGGTTGTGGTGTTACATTCAAAACCAATGCGTTCGTAGAAGCGTTGTTGATGAGTGGTCATTAAATAAACTCGCTCAACCCGACACAGTTTGGGTTGACACTCCCCCTTTTAGAAAAAGGGGGATTCTGCGGAACTCACATTCCACATATCCTGGGAAAACAATTCTAACTGTCTCCCCAGGTTCCCAGGCACACGACGTTTACCCTTGCGGGTGTCGTGTTTTCTCCTTTTAGACGTTGTTAATTCAACGCTGGGCGTTTCAAACAGGCTTAGCTGTTTGGGTTTCGCCGAGTCCCGGCGTACCTTTTTTGTTACTAATTTCAACACCTCGACTCCGCTCGGTGTTGACGCTGAGCGGAGCCGAAGCGTCAAGCTATATTCAACAACGGCTTTACGCTTGATATTCCGTGCAGCTTGTTGATCAGCATGGTCAAAATGTCCACACCTGGTACAGATAAAACGTTCTCTGTTCCGGTTGGCTTTATCGATATGACCACAGGCACTGCACTCTCTGGATGTATCTCGCGGGTTGACTTTGAGCAAGACCTTTCCCGACTTTTCAGCCGTGTACTGAATCTTGTTAATCAACTCTCCCCATGAGGCATCCAAAATAGAACGGTTCAATCCTCGCTTGGCTGATTGACCATTAGGCAGGAATCGTCCAGTTCCTTCCTCTAATTTTGGTTTACACCGTCTCACCATTCCTTGAATGTTGAGATCTTCTACTACAATTGCGTCGGCTTTTTTGACCAGTTTATTGGCAACCTGCCATTGATAAGCACTTCTGCGGTTAGAGATTTTACTGTGTAGTTTGGCTACTTCAGCAGTCCGCTTCTTGCGCTTTCTCGAACCTTTCTTAGTCCGGCTAACACGTCGTTGTCGAATCGAGAGAGTCCGCTTAGTCTTCTGGTTAGTGGCAAACCTGGGGTTGGGAATATCACTCCCATCAGAGCAATGCACCAGTCGCGTTAACCCCATATCTAACCCAACCGCCGTTTTAACCTCGGAAGTAGGGCGGGGCATAAGCTCTGGAATTGATTTGTCCACCATCCGCACGCTTATGAACCATCCATCAGTTTTACGGCGAATCGTTACACTCCTGATGGCAAATCCATCGGGAATGGGGCGGGAATTGAAAAAACGCATCCAGCCGATTTTAGGCAGATAAACCTTGCTCCCCTTGAGCTTAACCCGACCTGGCTTATACTCGAATGACCGGAAGTTGCTACGGTTTTTAAACGCCGGAAAGCCTCGCCCATTGACCCTGAGCGAAGCCGAAGGGTCAAAGAAGTTTTTATAGGCAGTGTTCAACCGAGCGATATTGCGTTGCAATACGTCCGAGTCTATTGATTTATACCAAGGACGGGCAGCTTTCAGGTCTACCAGTGCGGCATCCTGAATCGTGCCAGCATTTCGTTTCTTGCCATTGTTTTTCCAGAGATTGCCCGTCGCACCGTTTTTGACAATGCAGCAAGTTAGTGAGTAAGCCTCAGCTTTAGTCCTTAAACTGCAATAGGGTCCCTGGATAAACTGCTGATGATAGGTTTCAATCCGGTCAGCCAAGCACCAATTGTATGTTGCTCTAAGCATATCGAGCCACGACTGCATCTTGGCTTCCTGGCTGCCAGATGGACGCAGTTTGTAGACGTAGCTTAAAATCATAGATGGCTAAACACTGTCGCCAGCTCTACGCTATCAACAAAATAATCATAGCATAATTTGACGGATATGCAGCAGTACAGAAAAAGCAACCACTCGGTTTCTATGGTCAATTACCATTTAGTTTGGACGCCAAAACGACGGAAAAAGGTGTTGACTGGAGACGTAGAAAAGCGATTACGAGATATTATTTGGGAGGTTTGCCAAGGAAAAGAGTGGGTGGTCATAGCCTTGGAGATTATGCCTGATCATGTTCACCTGTTTGTCAATACTCCACCAAAAGTAGCTGCCCATCAAGTCGTCAAGGCTATCAAGGGCAGAAGTTCTCGATTGCTAAGACAAGAGTTTCCAATACTCTTAAAGCTTCCTTCCCTGTGGACTCACTCGTATTTTGTCTCTACCGCTGGCAATCTTAGCAATACAACAGTTAGACGTTACATCGAAAATCAAAAAAAATGACGGCGAGTTACTGAGCGTAGTCGAAGTGAATGAATTCGCCGCGTCGGACTTCATCCCCCGACGCTCAGTGCGGGGGCTTCCGTCCTCCCGTACTTTACCTGTGAGGCAAATGTCTCGATCTTTTCAGTTGAAGATTTTTGGCTGGCTTTATCATAATTGTCCTTGGGTGTCAAATTATCGACGAATTGTTGTCAACTTCTAGGGTAAGGAGAGTGTTCGCGCAGTGTTCCCGTTCGCGCAGCGTTCCCGTTCGCGAAGCGTTCCCAAAGGGTAGGGTAGCGTAACGCCCAATCAATAAAGCTTGGATAGATAAAAACCATACAAAGTAGCGAGCGAGACGCTAACACTACTGTTTCCCGTTCCCTATTGCCTATTGCCTATTGCCTATTGCCTATTGCCTATTGCCTATTGCCTATTGCCTATTGCCTATTCCCTGGCGCGTAGCGCTATAACTTTAATGAAAGTCCGACTACTTAGCTGAGGTGCTTTATTCGTTGCACGATAAAAAAAATGGCATGAATCGCTTCGACAGCCTGGAATCATTTTGTCATACAACTATCAAGCTAAGTCCGGAATTTATGTAATACAGTTTGATTGGCTTTTCGGTAGGATACTTCTATATCAACACTTAAAACCGCTTTGCTGTCAATCCGGATCTGTATTACATTTAGCCGAAAGATGGAATGATGCGGTTAAAGAACTAGATGGGACTTGCTTCTCTCTCAGCAAACGACTTGGTTCTTCGCAATCAGCAATCAGCAATGAACGGGCGGCGTCCGTTTTTCCTCTCAACTAGGGAAAAGAGGTCAGGAAACGCCGCCCAATCTGCTGAGCTTAACCGACCAACGGTTTGAGCTGAATGAATGGTTATTGGGGTGCAAGGTAAACAGTTGAGGATAAAGTTTATCGATGCAACATTCTCAAGGTATTGCGGCTTACGAAACAGTAAATAATGGTTATATCAGACGGCGACAACTTCAAGGAAATGCTGGTAGTTTACTCTTATGGGGTTTAGGGGTTGGCGCTGTTATCTCAGGTGATTTCTATGGTTGGAACTATGGTTTAGCCTCCGGAGGATTCTGGGGGTTTAGTATTGCCGCTGTCTTGATGGCAATTATGTATCTCTGTTTGGTCTATAGTACTGCTGAACTCTCCACCGCCCTCCCTCATGCGGGCGGATTCTACTCGTTCACCCGTTATGCCCTCGGTCCTTTTTGGGGCTTTATTTGTGGGATTACGGTTACGATTGAATATGTTCTCGCCAACGCAGCGCTGGTGTTCAGTTTAAGCAATTACCTCAAGCCCTTATTTCCCAATCTGCCCAGTTTTTTTATCTGGGTATTTGCCTACGCTGTTTTTTTGGCAATTAATATCCGAGGTTTTGAACTGAGTGTGACAGTCTGTCTTTGGCTAACCATCATCGCGATGACAGTATTAGCCATCTTCTATGTGAGTATGCTGGTATCGGGTGAATTCAATTTTGACCTGCTGTTTAATATTCCGGCTGAACCGGGACAATCAGAAACCTGGTTACCAAATGGCTGGTTTGGAGTGTTTGGCGCGATTCCTTTTGCGATATGGTTGTATCTGGCAATTGAACAATTACCGATGACGGCGGAGGAAACCGATAATGTGCCTCGAAATATGCCAACGGGAATGATTTCTGGTATGGTTACCCTGATTATTCTGTCAATTTTCACCGTGGTGATTAATTCTGGTGTGGGGGGTGGCGCGGTGGCGATTGGGCAATCCGATGCTCCTCTGCAAGATGGGTTAGAGGCTTATTTTGGCGCCGGCGCAACCAGTACTATTGTCACAGCACTGGCGCTGATTTGTGGTTTAATTGCCAGTCTCCACGGTAATATGTTTGCCTACGGACGGATTATTTTCTCCCTATCCCGTGCTGGGTATTTACCCCGTTGGTTATCGGTGACGAGTAAAAGTCATACCCCCCATCGGGCATTAATTGCCGGGGCGACGGTTGGATTTATCTGTGTGCTACTGGTGAGTACCGGTATTCAAGCTGTCGATGCTGTGATTTTGAATATGGCGGTGTTTGGGGCATTAATTTCCTATATTTTGGTCATGGTTAGCTACATGAAGCTGAAAGGGAATCCCTATTTGCCGAAACCCTACGAAAGCCCATTGGGAACAGCGGGAGCATTTGTGGGCTTGGCTTTAGCCACATTTGCCCTGGTTGCTTGTATGTCTATACCCGATTACCGAGGCGGTGTTTGGGGGATTGGCATAGCGCTGATTGTGGCAAGTGTCTATTTTTTAGTGTTCCGGAGTAATCGACTGGTGGCTCAAGCCCCGGAAGAAGCGACGGCGTTGGGATTGACGGGGTATCAGGAGTGAGAATTGGGGTGTCGGGTGTGGGGTGTTGGGTGTTGGGTGTGGGGTGTCGGGTATTGGGTGTCGAGTGTGGGGTGTCGGGTATTGGGTGTTGGGTATTGGGTGTCGAGTGTGGGGTGTCGGGTATTGGGTGTTGGGTGTCGGGTGTTGGGTGTCGGGTGTTGGGTGTCGGGTGTCGGGTGTCGGGTGTCGGGTGTTGGGTGTCGGGTGTTGGGTGTCGGGTGTCGGGTAAGCTGTTCGGCATTTAAACCTTAATGTCAATAATGGTGAAATCCTTGTAGTGCGTTAAGCGAAGCCATGCCGCAGGCTTTGCATCTTGCTCGCTACTAATACCCAATTTAAATGCATGACAGCTTATAGTTCCAAAAACTGTACCGAAGGAAGCCTTTATTCTAATCTTTGATTGAATGTAGGAGGATGTCACTTATTTTCAAGAGCGCGAATCAGAGCTAACAGGAGTTTTCCGACTGATTCGCAGCTCCTCAGAATCGGATTGATAGTTTGGGAAGAAGCTAGTTCGACTCAGATAGATAGTAACAAATGGGTTTCTAGCTCTTTAAGAGAACCTTGGGCTATGTACAAAAACTGGATATATTCTCCCCGAGTTCGCCGCCCGTAACCTTCGGCAATGTTAGCAGGAATCGACGCGGATGCTCTACGGATTTGGGCAATCATGCCATAAAGTTCTTCTTTGGGAAATATTCTTGTTCCTCGGTAACAAGCTTCAGCTAAATTCATTGCCTCTTGCCAAACCCGTAAATCCCGATAAGACTGCACTGGCGAATCTCCACACTCTACCCCCTACACCCTACACCCTACACCCTACACCCTACACCCCTAGCTAGGGTGTCTCTATTTGTTTGAGAAACATTATTGTTTATTTCATTTATTCTATTTTTGTTAAGTTAAGATACATTTTTGTTCCAAATGGATCACTATACCCTCAAGCGTTAAAGACTTCATCAAGAATTGATGTTCATTTTTAAAGACTTAGTAAAGTTTGCCTCATCTTGTTGATCAGAGGAGAGGATTAGAATATTATACGAAAAGATAAAATACAAGTCATACGACTGTATTACAGGCTACAAAAGCCGACTAACTCAACCGTGACAGATACTCTATCCATCTGATATCGCTATGGCAGAAGAAATTGATGACGTCTTGAGACCATTGTCTAGGAAATTCAAGAGTTTGTACTATTTATGCTCTAGTGATGGAGAAGGATTATGGGGGTGCATTTACAATTGTCAAGCCCAAATTATTCTGGTTGTAGCTCTCTAGCCAGAAACAATTGAGTGAGTTAATTTTTTGAGAGTTTTCTAATCCTATCTAATTTGGAGAGTAACGGGCAAAAACCAGCTACTATCATACCGAAAGCAATATTGATTGGGTTTATGACTAGATTTTATCCCCCTTGAGTATCAAAAATTCTCTATCGTACTAAATGTACTTTTGAGTAATAATTCTTAAATTTATTGCTCAACTAAATTGCTGAATCTAATTTGGTAAAAGGGAATGAGTAGGTGACACTAAAAAAAATGACCCCTGTATCGGATAAAAAAATAGCGAATAGCTATATTTTCAGTAGTGGATCACCAACTTGACCCTAAATCAAAGACCACTGTAAACCTGTTCCAAGGGGAAATTATGATAGAGCGTTCCTTTGAATCATCATTAGAAATCGAGCAATTCTACGGTATTCCTGATACAAGCAAAAAACGTGAATTACAGCAGCGACTTGAACAGTTAAATCAAACCCAAACCTACTATCCCGCCGATCAATGTATTCATCAGTTAATTGAACAAGCGAGCGATCGCACACCGGACAAAATTGCGATACGGTTTGACGGGCAAACCCTAACCTATCGGGAGTTGAACCGCCGCGCTAACCAGGTTGCCCACTACTTACAAACGCTACAAGTAAGACCTGATGTACTGGTGGGGATATGTCTAGAGCGATCGCTGGATATGGTAGTGGGTTTATTGGGGATTCTCAAAGCTGGCGGTGCTTATGTTCCCCTTGATCCCGCCTATCCTCAAGAACGATTAGCGTTGATGATTGAGGATTCCCAAGTCCCTGTCATCGTCACCGAACAAGACCAACTCACCCGATTACCCGACACCCAAGCCCAAGTGGTTTGCCTGGATACAGATCAACAGGCAATTGCCCAACATAGTCCAGAGAATTTAGACAGTGGTGTCACGCCCGACAACTTAGCCTACACCATCTATACCTCCGGCTCAACGGGTAAACCCAAAGGCGTCCAAGTGCTGCATCGTGGGGTGGTCAATTTCCTCACCTCAATGAGTGTCGCCCCCGGACTCACCCCCAATGACACCCTGTTAGCTGTTACCACCATCTGCTTCGATATTGCCGGATTGGAACTGTATTTACCCTTAATCGTTGGCGCTGATATTGTCTTAGTGACGCGAGATGTCGCCGCCGATGCGACTCAGTTAATCCCAGTTTTGCAAGAATCCGGTGCTACCGTCATGCAAGCTACCCCCGCCACATGGCGGATGTTATTAGCCGCAGGGTGGCAGGGAAATCCCCAGCTTAAAATTCTCTGTGGGGGGGAACCCATGTCTCGCGAGTTGGCGCGTCAACTCCTAGAACGCAGTGCTTCCCTGTGGAATATGTACGGACCGACGGAAACCACAATCTGGTCAACCGTGCATCAGGTAGAATCGGCGGACAAGTCTATTCCCATCGGTCGCCCCATTGCCAATACCCAAATTTATCTAGCTCATCCTGAGCAAAATTCATCAGACCCGATTAAATTTGTCCCCGTAGAAGAACCGGGAGAATTACTAATTGGTGGCGTTGGTTTAGCACGAGGCTATCTCAATCGACCTGACCTCACCGATGAACGATTTATTCCCGATCCCTTTAGTTCAGAACCCGGTGCCCGTCTCTATCGCACCGGAGACTTAGCCCGGTACTTACCCGATGGGACTCTGGAATGTTTAGGTCGCTTGGATCATCAGGTGAAAATTCGCGGCTTCCGGATTGAACTCGGCGAGATTGAATCTGCCCTCTACCAGCATCCGGGTATCCGAGACGCGGTGGTTGTCGCCCGCGATGACAGTTCGGGCGAAAAGCGCTTGGTTGCCTATCTCGTCAGTGACTTAGACGTTGAAAATGTTCCCCTAGAAACAACGTGTTGGGTGGCGTGTGAGGGGAATCCAGAAATTGAATTAACCACCAGCAATTTCTCGGTCAATAGTATTCGTTTGCTTCATGCTCCCGCCTCCTGGCGAAACGGTCAATCCTTGACGCTGCGCTGCCAGTTTCCTGGTGTCCCCGATGAACTTGAACTCACCGGAACCATCGCCACAAAATCCTTGGAATGGGTAGATGTTTGCCTAGACACCACACCCAGCCAACAGACATTTTTACGTCAGAGTATCAAACATATTGCCCAAACCCAGGGATTAGCCGTTCATGACTTGCGCCGCCAAGAACCCCGAATCCCGATGCACATTCATTGTCTGGCGGAATTAGAATCCGGTGAAAAAATCCAGGTGATGACGCAAAATATCAGCCATGAGGGGATTTGCTTAAAGGGAACAACGGCTAATCCCTGGCAAACGGATCAACGTCTATTGCTCCGATTACAATTACCCGGAGTCGAAACCCCGTTGTGGCTGCAAGGCACGGTTGTTTGGCATTTTGAAGACTATGTGGGCGTCAAGTTTGATACCACAACCAGCCAGAAGGCGAAACTCCATCGCAGCCTAGGTAACTTGCGGACAGAACCCCGTATTTCCCTCCAGATCAAGGGTCGTGCTGAATTTGAGTCGGGTCAACAAGTGGAAGTGATGACGCAAAATCTCAGCCGGAATGGGATTAGCTTAAAGGCACTGACCCCGACATTTTGGCAAAACAACCAACCTGTACTTTTGCGGGTAAAACTGCCAGGGGTGGACAATCCCTTATGGCTGCAAGGCACTGTGGTTTGGCACGCTGAGGAAAACGCTGGGGTGATTTTTGAGACCACACCCACCCAGCAGGAGCAAATCCATCAGAGTATTGAGCTTATGGTGAAAACTCAAGGATTATCGCTGGCGCAGTTGCGATCGTTCCTGAGTGATAAGTTACCCACGTATATGGTTCCCTCAACCTTTGTGTTAGTGGATAGCTTGCCCCTAACACCCAACCGTAAAGTCGATCGCAAAGCGTTACCTGACCCCAACCAGGCGCAACAGGTAGCTCAGGATACGTTTGTCGCACCGCGCACACCCGTTGAACAGGAGTTAGCCCAAATCTGGGCAACTGTATTAGATGTTGAGCGTGTGGGTGTTTATGACAACTTCTTTGAACTAGGGGGACATTCGCTACTGACGGCGCAACTGTTATCGCAGGTGCGAGAACAATTCCAGGTGGAGTTGCCCTTGTTTGCTCTATTTGAAGCACCTACAGTAGCGGAACTGGCTCAAACGATTACCGCCAAGACTGACGCTGATCCGTCAGATGCGACGACGGTGACGGGTACAATCGCGGTCACGAATTTAGCCAACGATGCGGTTTTGGATGAGACCATTTATCCAGAAAAGCCCTATCGTCAACCGGACACAGCACCGGAAAAGATTTTGATCACAGGCGCGTCAGGCTTTCTCGGCGCGTTTTTATTGCAGGAATTACTCCAGCATACAAATGCTACCGTCTATTGCTTAGTCCGTGCCAAAACGCTGGAGGCGGGTCAGCAAAAAATTGCCGCCAGCTTCAACCGCTATTTACTGTCATCAGATAAGTTGGAGTCGCGAGTTGTCCCTGTGTTGGGTGATTTAGCCCAACCTCGGTTGGGACTATCGGAGTCGCAGTACGAGGCGTTAACTCGCGAGATTGACTCAATCTATCACAATGGGGCATTTGTCAATTTAATTTATCCCTACAGCGCTTTGCGATCGGCAAATGTCCTGGGAACTCAGGAAATTCTCAAATTAGCCAGTAAAACCAAGGTCAAACCCGTTCACTTTGTCTCAACGCTGGATGTGTTTCAATCGCCGCGCTATGCTCAGATGTCGGTGATTTTAGAACAGGATGATTTGGAGTCAGGGGATGACCTGTCTGATGGTTATGCTCAGAGTAAATGGGTGGGTGAGAAGTTAGTTAAACAGGCACACGCACGGGGGATTCCGGCGTCGATTTACCGACCGGGTATGATTACGGGACATAGCCAAACCGGGGCGTCTCAACAGGGGGATCTAATTGACCGATTAATCAAAGGGTTGATTCAATTGGGGAGTGCGCCGGAGTTGGACTTAAATCTAAGCTTGACTCCTGTAGACTATGTGTCCCAATCTATCGTCCATCTGTCCCAGCAACCGGATTTATTCGGTCAAACCTTTCACTTAGTCAGTCCGGAGATGGTATCCTTACGGCAACTGGTGGACGAAATCCGGGCTATTGGTCATCCGATTGAATGGATGGACTATTCTACTTGGCAAGACAAGCTGGTCCAGGTTGCCCGTTCCCAGCCTGACAATGCGTTGAGTCCATTGGTGTTCCTGTTTACTCAATGGGTGGGTGAAAACCAACGCCCCTATCTGGAAACGGCGGCTTTAGTCTCTCAGGCGTTTGACTCTCAGAATACGTTAGCGGGTTTAGCCGGAACGAATATTGTCTGTCCGTCAGTCAATAGCCAGGTGATTCGGGCTTATCTGGACTACAACCAGTTGGTGTGATTACCTGACCAGATTACCGATTTCTGGGATCTATCTAATTGTCCTGTCCGCCAATCTGGTGTGATAATTGCGGATTCGATATAGGTTTCGTAGGGGCACGGCATTGCCGTGCCCCTACCGGATAGAATCTTATAATTTGCACACAACCAACGACCCTTATAATAAGTACAAGAATGTAAAGAAGTAATAACGACAAGATTTAGGGACACTTAACCTATTGTGTTTGTTCTTAGCGGCTACGAATATTTCCTAGGGTTCTTACTGGCAAGCAGTTTAGTCCCCGTCCTCGCACTGGCAGCCTCTAAGCTGCTGCGACCCAGCATCCGCGACCCCGAACGCCGGACGACTTATGAATCTGGCATGGAACCGATTGGGGGCGCTTGGATTCAGTTCAATATCCGGTACTATATGTTTGCCCTGGTCTTTGTGATTTTCGATGTAGAGACCGTGTTTCTCTATCCCTGGGCAGTGGCATTCAATCAGCTAGGACTACTAGCGTTTATCGAAGCACTCATCTTTATTGCAATTCTCGTCGTTGCCCTCGTTTACGCTTGGCGCAAAGGAGCTTTAGAATGGTCGTAAACTACCCCGTCTATGGTTAGGCATGGAAGAGGCTTTCCAAAAGCCTATGTTTACCAGCCTAAGTTCTGCCTTGAACGACGACGTTATGTCTAAGTGTTAAAGTTCGTACCTACGGATGCGTAGCTAGTCTGTAGCTCTACAACTCCAGCATTAAACAGGTTATAGGGAAAAGCCAGTGTGTTGGAGAAAGTACCGAGACATAACTTTGGCGAAGCTAACGTTACCCCGAAAGGGAGGGGCGCAAGCCCAATCAAACAACCCATATCCGTACAGGTTAAAAGCACGAGGAAAGTAACTACCCAGGCGACAGGCAAGGGCAATATGTCGAACGTCGGCGAGTAAATCCAAGGCGGTAGGGGTTTAGAGTTTTTTGTACTTTACCTAGGAGGCGCGGCTTTCTAACTGCCCATACTATCTATGGATGAGGTATCCAGTCGCGAATATTTGGATGAATACAGATACAGCAAACGCTGCAACCCAAGAGCAGCAACCCAAAGAGAAAATTCTTAATCCCATCAGTCGTCCTCAGGTCACGCAAGACCTCTCAGAAAACGTCATTTTGACGACAGTAGACGACCTCTATAACTGGGCTAGGCTATCCAGCCTGTGGCCCATGATGTATGGAACCGCCTGCTGTTTCATTGAATTTGCGGCGATGATTGGCTCTCGGTTTGACTTTGACCGATTTGGATTAGTGCCGCGTTCGAGTCCCCGACAAGCGGATTTGATTATTACCGCTGGCACGATCACGATGAAAATGGCACCAGCGCTAGTACGTCTGTATGAGCAAATGCCGGAACCTAAATATGCGATGGCGATGGGGGCTTGTACGATTACAGGGGGGATGTTCAGCGTCGATTCACCAACCGCCGTGCGGGGTGTCGATAAGTTGATTCCCGTGGATGTTTACATTCCGGGCTGTCCACCTCGTCCCGAAGCGATTATGGATGCGATCGTTAAACTTCGTAAGAAGGTGGCAAATGAGTCTATCCAGGAACGGGCAACTCTAAGCCCAACCCACCGCTATTACAGCACCACTCATAGCATGAAGGTAGTGCCAGATATTCTCACAGGTCAATACTTGCGGTCTGAAAATCGCCACACTCCACCGAAGGAGTTAACCGAAGCGATGGGAATGCCTGTACCCCCCGCACTGAAGTCTTCTCAACAGCAGGAGGTCAATCGTGGCTGAAGAAGAATCCAAAGAACAGACCCAAGAGAATACTGAAGAATCCCCACTCGCTGAGACAGGAGAAGTCCACGGCTGGCTGAAGGAAAACGGCTTTGAAACCGAGTTAATGGAACCGGATCACCTGGGAATTGAGGTGATTAAGGTACAACCCGAGGTCTTGATTCCCGTTGCCACGGCTCTGTATGCTTATGGGTTTAACTATCTGCAATGTCAAGGGGGTTATGATGTCGGTCCTGGCGAAGAGTTGGTCAGCTTCTACCATTTAATCAAGATCAGCGATGATGCTGAGCAACCTGAAGAAGTTAGGGTGAAGGTATTTCTACCACGAGAGAATCCCACGATGCCCTCAGTGTATTGGATTTGGAAGAGTGCTGACTGGCAAGAACGGGAAACCTACGATATGTTCGGCATTGTCTATGAAGGACACCCCAACTTGAAGCGGATTTTGATGCCGGAAGATTGGGTGGGCTGGCCCCTGCGGAAGGATTATATCTCGCCTGACTTCTATGAATTGCAGGATGCTTATTAATTCGAGCAACTCCTTCCAATCTTAAAAAGTAGTGCGAGCATCTTGCTCGCCTACTTTTAAACAAGAGTAAGTAAAGTCAGACAATAATTGTTACAGGTAGCTTTGCGAGCCAAATAGTTGGTTAAAGATTACCGCTTGATTCAGGAAATGTTCGCTTAAATTCCTCAATTAAATCGTCTAGTTCTTCGAGAGCTTGATCAACATCGATTCTCAGAGTACCTAAATTCGGTTCCTCCAACAGTTTAACGAGAAACTCTCGTTTACTCTCAATGACAGTTAGGCGCTCTCGCATGGCTTGTGAGTCCATAATTCCTATCCTTTAGTTTCGCTATTTTTCTAATTGGCAAACCAACAATGATATAAGGTGAGGCGTTCCCTCAACCCAGGCATATCAACGATGTGTGGAGAGGTACACCTAGAAAATAGATCGATTTCCTGGGTAGTACATCTGCCACAACTAAATATTAACATGCTGTTGTTTTATCCTTCCCTTAAGCAAGGAATAAGTTTCCAAGATTTCAGTTGATGATTCAATTACTGAACGGGTATCCTAGCTGAGGAAAGGAGGACGTTTGGATTTAGTCGGTTTATTTTTAATCACTTCGGCAATAAATCGCTTTAATGCCTTTTCTCGATTTTTCATAAACGCTGACCAAAAGCCGGGATAAAATTCATCCATGGTTTTTGCCAACGCCCAAACATCAACAGCCAGAATATTATTTAGGGTTTCATCCTCACGCTTTAACGAATCAAGCTGATCGCGAAAACGGGGGTTTTTTGAGGATGCTTGTTGCTTTTTTTCTTGAATCATTTTAAAAAATGCGGCAATAGAGACAACAGCAGACTAAACAAAACTGGGCTTATAAAAACTGTTTACATACCATGCTACAGAGAAGGTTGGACTTCTGCCGACACAGCGATCGCGCTACGAGAGAGCGAATTTGCCTAGTATAACGAAGACAATACGACGTTGACGCTTTTGCCTTTGCTCCCCTAGAGCAATTCAGGCAAGATCCACGATCTAAAACATGGATGTTCTGCACCCGATCATTTCCCATGCCACCCCTTGACACCGATAATAAAGCTAAAGTGATTGTTGTGTAGATAGTTAAATTAAGATGTTACGCAAAATTTCCTTGGGAACGGTAGGATTGTGGGTTGGGGGAGTACTGACCATCATCGGCTTTGTGGCTTATGCCACCGAGAACGCGACCTTAAATTTAGTGGGATTTTTCTACGGCGTCCCCATCTTACTGGGCGGTTTTGCTCTGAAAGCCGCCGAACTCAAGCCTGTACCTTTAAGTCAACCCACACCACCAGACGTGTTGGAACAGCGACAGCAGACAGCTACTCCCATTCAAAACCAAATTCGCCAAGATGTGATGCGTTATCGTTACGGTCAAGACGCTCACTTAGATAGCTCTCTGGAAAGTTTAGGTCTCTCACCTAGCGATGAGGAACGACCAGACCTCAATAGTTTACGAGAAACTGTAGTGGATGGCGCTTACACGTTAGTACTGGAATTTTACTCGCCGCTGATTCCCTTTGAAACATGGGAACAAAAGCGGGAAAAAATAGAAAAATTCTTTGGTCCGAATATCCGAGTTGAATTGAACCAACCTGAAGAAGACCAGGTTGATGTGGCGTTGATTGCTGCACCTTAACGTTGGTAGGTGGGGACAATTAAAGTTAACGGCGGAGATAGTCATTAGTCATTCGTCATTTGTAAGGAGCCATAGAGTTGGCTCAAAGGCGTGGCACTAATACTATGGGCGAGGATAGAGGCAAAAATTAGCAAGCTGCTAACTACCCAAACCTGGTGATTACCGCTTCTAAAAACCTAGACAAACCTACCTATAAGTAATTCTGCCTTGGTATAAGTCCACGGTGTAACTTTTGGTCGATAACCGTTAACGCTTGCGCTTGGCTGATACCCGGCGTTGTTGCTCGATATCAGCCTTAACCAACGGTTCCCAGTTAGAGACACTATAGTAATCGTGTCTACGATTG
>NZ_JAVJQN010000237.1:0-6979 GCF_040218245.1 Coleofasciculus sp. E1-EBD-02
TCCAGCTTACACGAGTTTGATTGGATTGGTTAAATATAGTCGGATGTATGGACTATCATCTGATGTGGTAGCGGCTCTGGCAATTGCCAGAAGAGGAATGAAGTATAGTGAGAGATTGCCGCGCTCTGTGTCCGCCTATCTTGGAGTGAATCCGAGAAAGCACGTATGGAGTGCTCTATATCAATTTAATAATTTTATTGGTCGATGCCCTGTAGTCAATCGTAGGCACGATTACTATAGTATCTCTAACTGGGAGCCGTTGGTTAAGGCTGATATCGAGCAACAATGCCGGGTATCAGCCAAGTGTAAGCGTTAACGGTTATCGACCAAAAGTTACACCGTGGACTTATACCAAGACAGAATTACTTATGGGTAGGTTTGTCTAGGTTTTTAGAAGCGGTAAGAAGAAAGCTTTAGGTATTCAAACTGAACTGGATTTCTCAGGAATTAATAATCGGTCAAAGCCCACCTAGATCAGGGCACGATAATATCGTGCCCCTACCAGATCAATTCGTTCTCCGCCATGGTAGGGGCATGGCATTGCCATGCCCTATTTAATTAAGTGGACTACGCACTCGAGTTAGGACATAAAAGAAAAATTAAAATCGCTCAATTCCTTGATTAGCCAGCCATTTATGGTAAGGGCAAGATACAGCAGTTTGCGCTCTTATGGAGTACAGTATTAGCCCGCTATCCCTCAAACTGCTAGATTGATGTTGTACCTCATAGCAGAGGAAAGCGCTGTAATATCCACCCGTGTCAACTTAAGCTCAACCCCTCACCCCCAGCCCCTCTCCCACGCCAGCAGTATCAGGATTGGTTTGATTGGCGTGCGATCGCCTGAAATATTAGGATAGATTTCGTTATCTGGTGGTGGGGATAGGGCGGGTTTTGTTGTTTTATTTGCGGTGTTTATCATCATTGAATCCCTAAACCCGCCTCTACAATTACCGTTAACCAGGATTGCAGCAACAACCATTTTAGGTGTTTTCTCTCAACCAATCTTGAAACTTCTGTGTCTCTTCCAGCGCCGGATTAATAGAAAACCAATTCCCATAGCGATCGCGGTATTCATAGACGAACATGCTACGCAGTAGGGTGGTGTATTCCACGTCTCCTTTCACTGTCTGTTGTTGTACCACCTGAAACAGTAACTCCCACTCCTCATCATCAATGGATGAGGTGAGGTAATCCCGACTTTCACGAATCACGCCTTCTAGACAATCCCGCGAGATTGGGGGGTCCATTTGTCGCAAACAGCCAAATAGAAGTCCCAGTAAGTTCCGCAGATGCCCACCGCTGATTTGACAGAGACGATCTAAGGTTTCAGTATTATCAAAGACTTCGGGAAGTAAGGCGAATCGTTGTGCTGGGGTATGGTTGGGAAATGCTCTCACTAAGACCATTTGCCGCAATAAATCCATCCCTTCTTTACATTCTGACCCATCCCGTTCGCGCACAGGAACCATGGGTAAAATCGTTGGCGGTAATCCACCGCCTAACCGATTTTTCAGAATTTCCACATCATTGGAAAACGTTAACGATAGCGGAATCGTATAAACAACGTGACAATTCAGTTTCCGTAATTGGTCACCTCGGTCAATAAATAAGTATTCAGGTTGTAAGCGTTCCGAGGGAAGTGGACGATTATCCACCCGATCCAAATTATCGACAATCACGACCAGCCCCGCCTTTCCTCGTCGCCGCAGTTCCTTGGTTGCCCGTCCTAATAGTTCGGTATTAATTGATTCTAAAATACCACTGGTACGGGGTTCTAGATATTCCCGTAAGCGGCGGCGGAGTTTTGGGCTTTCTTTGGTTTTGGCGGTAATTTTACCAATGCCAATCGAGAGTTCAGCTTCGGCATTTAGTTCAATTGGCGTTTGCAGGAAGTCGGCAATTTCACTAAACAGATTGGCAAAATAACCAGGCTTGAGTTTAATTTTAATCGCTTCTAAACTTTCACTGACCCGACCCGCTACACTGAGGAGAATATCCGTAATATCGACATCCGCCATATCCAAGTCTTGGGAGGACTCAAAGTAAACTACATAGTAGCCCTGCTTTTCTAACTCGGCTTTGAGTCGCAGCAATTCGGTGGACTTCCCGCAGCCAATATGACCTGTAAACAGTTGGCAAGTGGGTTCATCGGGTGAAATTAAGGCAATGGTGCGTCGCAATGACTGAATAATTCGATTCCCTCTCACTGGGGAAAAATCAATATAATACTGCTGATCTTCAACTTCCCCTACGGTTAAGGGCTTGCTTGGATTGCACGCTTTATAAAATCTCGGTAGATCTAGTCCCATAAGTCCTCATCGTCCTGATTCTATTGTCGTTGAAAGATACGGCATCTCGCCACGCGATCGCACTTGTTGCATTATCCTGGTTATCCTCGTCGTCACAATAACCCGCCCACCGACAGGTTTTGGGTTTTTCTTTCCTAGCAGCCAGGAAAAATGGGGGAGACTCTTGCCTATCGAGTGTAACCTGAGACGTTCTCGGGCGAGAGCTGGAAAATACGAACGCTTGATTTGCTATACTTCCAGAATGCGCTAAACTGTGACCTGCCTCAAGCAGTAAAATAGGGAACAGGAGGCTGACACTCAATAGTCGTTTATTCATTTTTTCCTACAAATTGCTAGATCGATGTGAGGATTGCGATTACTCTTCCATCCGTTTTCTCTTCACTATTCTGGACGCCTGACCCGAAATCAGGATACTATAGGTGTCTTGTTGTCAAGAAATTATCAGAATTGGGGACAGGTGATGTTGGTTAAGAAATGTAACGACACTCGCGATCGCACATATAATCCAAGACTTAATTCTGAGTATTGACATCCTCCCCACCTTACTTCGTTGAAGGCGGGGATTCCCATCATCACTGACGGGGGTTCCTGGCTCGTCGAGCAACCTTACTTTTTTGGGTTTCCCCATCCAAGCAGAGGGTCATCTCATCCCCAGGCGTTACTTTCCGAGTGCCCCTCGGTAGTTGCGCCAGACCTTGCAACGCTTTCATCAAAATGTTGATGGCGGCGTTGGTGTCTCGGTCATCTAAGTAACCGCAATACGGACATTTATGAGTGCGAGTGGACAAGGCTTTCTTCACTTCATGTCCACAATTGGAACAGTCCTGGGACGTGTAATGAGGTGCAACAGCAATTACTGGCACATCAAATACTTTCCCGAAATACTCCAGCCACTGCCTGAATAACGTCCAACTGGCGTCAGATATTGATTTAGCTAAATGATGGTTTTTGACCATGTTCCGCACTTTTAGGTCTAGCCTTCGGCAAGCCGCTGGCGCGTCTACAATGGCTACCAAGTCTGCCGACTGGACAAGCGCCCTTGCCGTCTTAACTGCAAAGTCTTTACGCCGCCTTGAGACCTTGAGATGCGTCCTACCTAACCGTTTGATGGCTTTGAGGCGATTCTTAGAATCTTTCTTTCTGCGAGAAACCCTTTTCTGTGCCTTTTTTAAGGCTTTTTCAGCTTTCCTCAAAAATCTAGGGTTCTCTACTTTGTTTCCCTCTGAGGAGGTGTAGAAATGGTTTAAACCAACATCTATGCCTACCATTCGATTGGTGGGTTCGTGATATTCATTGCGCTCTTGCTTGATGGAAAACTGAACATAATATCCATCAGCCCGACGAACAACACGCACTCGCTTAATTTGCTCTTTTTGGTAAAAGTGCAAGTCACGAGTACCCCACATTTTAAAGGTTCCAGCCTTGAAGCCATCCCTAAATGTAATGGTTAATCGGTCATCCGATAACACCCAACCATCAACCTTGTACTCTACTGAGGAAGGTGTTTGATGCTTGCGAAACTTGGGAAAACCTTTCTTGCCTGGAACCTTTTTCTTGCAGTTATCAAAGAACCTAGCAATGGCGCTCCATGCTCTTTCGGCACTAGCCTGACAAGCTTGAGCCGAAAGCTTCTTGCACCATTCAAATTGCTCTCTAAGTACCCGGCAATATTTATTAAGGTCATATTTGTTGACCCCTTTGTTGTCCATCCAGTAACGGAGACAAGAATTACGCACAAAACGAGCAGTACGAATCATCTCATCTAAGATGGCGTACTGCTCGTCTGTTCCTCGTAATTTTGCCTCGAATACTAGCATTGCTAACTTAACTCTATGCCAAGCATTTTAGTATAGACCATTATATAGTGCAAAAAGCAGGTATATTGAATACCTGCTTTTTGCCCGGAGGGAGTGAAGGCACCCCCACCCTACTCCACTTCGTTCCTTCGTTCCGTTGAGGGCGGGGTTCTATCGCTCCCCCAGTCCCCCACGTCTTGATAGACAGAGACTGACCCCCCTTTGGCGTTGAGTTAAACCGAGGCGTCCAGTTTAAACAGTCCTTAAATAACACGAGTTACAATAGTATCCATGAAAAATTATTTAGGAGCGGTTATGGGTACGCCACGTCGAACGTTCCGCAAATTTACTCCCGTGCTTCTCAGTGTAACGCTGTGTTGGACAACACTGGCTTGTCAGGATACAACCAACTATTCTCAGTCTGTAGGACAGCAAAACACCAACACTGTATCGTCTCAAACTCGACTCACGGATGGGAAGTATCCTCTCCAGCAAGTGACCTACAATGACGCTAATGGGCAGTATACCTTATTTTTAATGAATTCCACGCCCCCGGTTTACAGTACCACGAACCCGCAAATGATACCCCTCACACCAGAGGAACTCAATGCTGGGGAACAAAGTTATCTGCAAATGCAGAATAACCAAGCCGTGTTGCATTTGAGTCCAGAGTTTCAGATTGAATATATCCACGCCGTTACCGAACCCGCCGGGAACAATGAAATGGTAATTGTGCGGGAGGAATCAACCTATTGGCAACCCTTTGAGAGTGACGGGGAGATTGAGATTGAACTGGACTTTTATTCTCCTCGATACTATATTCCACCCCCCTATCAATCCGGTCAAGTGCTGCATAGTGGTTATCATGCCTCAAGTTATGACCAAGCGGTCACGAAATATAAAAGCAACCACAACACACCACCGCCTGCGGTACGGAACAATCAGTTACGCACATCGGGAGTCTTACGAAAGTCAACCACGAGTCAAACCACAACACCGAGAACCTCACCCGCATCCACGAATTCATCCAGTACAACCCCATCAACGCCAACGGATAAATCGAGAACGCCTCAAGCTTCACCGGGAACAACAAATCCAACTACAACCACTCAATCTGCACCAACATCGACAGGTTCCTCAACAAGTTCCTCCCCGTCTTCATCAGGTAGCAGAACCACGGGTTCGGGTTATGGAAGTAGTAATTTAAGGCAGTCTAGCCAATCGAAACCTAAGCCAAGTTCATCCCGAAATCGTTCCTCTGGTTTTGGCAGTAGTAATAGTCGGTCTTCTGGATCGAAGAAGAAACGTTGAATAATGGTATTCGAGAAGTTACATCTACACAAGTCTACACAAGTATAGCGGTTCTCAATTACTAATGGCACAGGACAATGTAGGGGCGTGGCACACCTTATTTGATGAATTAGAATTACGCCCCGAAACCGTAGGGGCGCACAGACGTGCATTGGTATCAACTTAAGGCGAAAACTAATACTGGAAAGCTTTTAAGCTGTGTCTGTTTACTTCTCTAATCTTTCCCCCTCATCCCCTAACCCCTTCTCCCTCCATGGGGAGAAGGGGAACCGGACTCTCTTGCTCCCCTCTCCCCGGCGTGGGAGAGGGGCTGGGGGTGAGGGGTTTAGCTTAAATTGACACTGATGACAGACGTGTGTCCTATTCGATGGTGAAATCTATTCCACTATTTTAGCTGTGTCACGCCAGTAGGGGCATCATCCTTGCGCCCTGATGTAATTAAGGACTCATGTAATTTAACGATATAGGTTCCAATTATGGATACAGCAGTTTGCGCTCTTATGGAGTACAGTATTAGCCCGCTATCCCTCAAACTGCTAGATTGATGTTGTACCTCATAGCAGAGGAAAGCGCTGTAATGATTTTTATCAATGGAGACATTATTCAAAAACATACACCGCAGGGTCAACATAGTCTGATTCAGATTGAATTATGCAAAGCTATTGATCGAGTCGCTAAACCCAACAAAATTGCCAAGGCATTCCCGGAACTCCGCTGCACCTTTGGCGGTGATTCTATCATTCCTGATATCGCCGTGTTTCGTTGGGCAAGAATACCGATTGAACCATCTGGCAAAATTGCCAATCGCTTTGAAATCCATCCCGATTGGGCAATAGAAATTCTTTCTCCAGATCAAAGACAAACCAAAGTCCTCAGCAATCTCCTCCACTGTTCCCGCCACGGTACTGAATTCGGATGGTTAATTGATCCAGAAGTAGAAAGTATCCTGGTTATACTGAAGTTCCCCTTTGACAAATCGCTACACTGTATGCCTATCTTGGCTTAGGGCGATTTTACTCTTGGCTTCACTGGGTACAAATCAGGCTGACGCCCAATAAATCTAAAGCCTTCCTTTGTACCGGAGTCGGTTCTGTTACCTTGTCAAAGTCGAAATTCACACCTGGGATATTAGATTGAATACGATTGTTAACAATCGTCCCTAAATCAGCCAACAAGGTTTGAAAGCTATGCACGGGCAAATTATCGGCTGTCCGCTTCCTTTTAGCTTTGGAAGAAGCCGAGTCACTCTTCGTCGAATGGTTCACAATTCCTTCGCGTAACTCAAGAGCATTTTCCCAATCATCTTCATCAAAAAGAATCGGAGCTAAACATCGACGCATATGCCATTCCACATAGTACGCCAACATACATAAGAAAACATGGGCTTTGACTCTATCGCTGTTATGGTGATAGATAGGGCGTACCTTTAAATCAATGGTTTTGTAGCTGCGAAAGGCTTGCTCAACTTTGGATAAACTCTTATAGGCTTTGACAGTATCTTCGGCATTCAGTGTTTCTTCGGGTACGGAACTTCTCACTACATATAAGCCATCTAATGTGGCT